>CAYWNJ010000344.1:0-3278 GCA_964459535.1 uncultured Rhodobacterales bacterium | reverse complement strand
AGAGCGCCTCTTTGATCTGGACCTCGATCAGCTTGCGCTTTTCCTCAACCACGATAATCAGATCCAGCCCCTCGGCCCAATCGCTAAAGCTGCGCATATCCAGCGGCCAGGTCTGCCCGACCTTATAGGTGGTGAGGCCCAGCCGCTCAGCCTCTGCCGCATCAATATGCAGCAGCGAGAGCGCACGGGCGAGCTCGAGCCAGTTCTTCCCCGCCGCGACCAAGCCAATCTTGGCCCCCGGCTTGCCCCAAACCCGGCGATCCATCTGATTGGCATGGGCAAACGCCTCGGCAGCAAAGCGTTTATGCTCGATCAAACGCGCCTCTTGCTCGATCCGATCATCCACAAGGCGAATGTTAAGCCCGCCCTCCGGCATCTCAAATTGCGGCGCGGTAAAGCGCATCCGGTGCGGGTCGCCATCGACAACGCTGGTCACCTCGACGGTATCCTTCATCGTCTTGAGCCCGACCCAAACCCCGGCAAAACGGCTGAGCGCAAAGCCGTAAAGCCCATAGTCCAGAACCTCTTGGACCCCGGCAGGCGAGACAACTGGCATATAGGCGTCGATTAGCGCGAATTCCGATTGATGCAGCACGGTCGAGGATTCGCCCGTATGATCATCGCCCATCGCCATGACCACCCCGCCATGGGCAGAGGTCCCCGCCATATTGGCATGGCGCATCGCATCGCCCGAACGATCCACGCCCGGCCCTTTGCCATACCAAAGCCCAAAGACGCCATCATACCGGCCTTCACCGCGCAGCTCTGCCTGCTGCGCCCCCCAAAGCGCGGTCGCCGCCAGATCCTCATTCAGTCCCGGCTGAAAGGTCACGTCATGCGCCGCCAAGGGGCCAAGCGCGCGCTGCATCTGCATATCCACCGCCCCGAGCGGACTGCCGCGATACCCCGTCACCAGCCCTGCGGTGTTCAGCCCCGCCGCCCGGTCCCGCGCCTTTTGCATCAGCATCAGCCGCACCAAAGCCTGCGTGCCGTTCAGCAAAACCGGATTACAGCCGAGATCATAGCGGTCATTGAGTGATATCTGTTGCGTGCCCATCTCGTCGCCTCCCCGGCTGGCCCTCGCGTCACACGTCCTTTGCCCATTATAGGTCATTATTGCTGACCTTCATAGACATTTCTGCGACCCGTGCTATAAATTCTGAGCTGTATGATAGAAATCTACCAAATTTGGTATAGCTTGGACGCGGGTAAAGGAAAGGTGTTGGGATGGATTGGGACAAGCTCAGGATCTTTCATGCGGTTGCGGATGCGGGCTCGCTCACCCATGCGGGTGAAAAGCTCAATCTCAGCCAGTCCGCCGTGAGCCGCCAAATTCGCGGGCTGGAAGAGGCGCTTTGCGCGACCTTGTTTCACCGCCACGCGCGCGGGTTAATCTTGACCGAGCAGGGAGAGCTGCTCTTTGACGCAACCACCGCGATGTCGAAACGCCTCGAGGCCGCAGCCGCACGCATTCGCGATAGCGAGGAAGAGGTCTTTGGCGATCTGCGCGTGACTACCACAACTGGGTTTGGCACCCTTTGGTTGGCCCCGCGCCTGCCCAAGCTTTATGCGCAATACCCCGATTTGCGCGTGGATCTCATGCTAGAGGAGCGGGTGCTTGACCTGCCTATGCGCGAAGCGGACGTTGCCATTCGGATGAAAGAGCCCAGCCAGGCCGATTTGATCCGCAAGCGCTTGATGAGCGTGCGCATGGCGGTTTATGCGACCCCAGACTATTTGCATGACCATGGCACGCCTGCCCTGCCAGAGGATCTGCGCAACCATCGTTTGATCTGCCAAAACACCAACAGCGCGCAGGTCGGCGCGGGGTTAAGCCTGGTGCAGCATCTCATGACCTATCAGGTGCAATCCCTTCTGACCGTGAATAACTATTTTGGCGTGCTGCAAGGCGTTCTGCATAATCTGGGCCTTGGTGTGCTGCCCGATTATGTGGTCAATGATTTCCCCGACCTGATCCAGGTTTTGCCCGAAATTGAAAGCGCCGATGTGCCGGTCTTCCTGGCCTATCCCGAAGAGCTGCGCCATTCCAAACGGATCGCCGCCTTTCGTGACTTTGTTCAAGACGAGATCATCGCATATCGCCGCTTTTTGCGCCATCGCACAGCGCATCAGAAATAGCTGTATCACCGCCAATCTCAACTATGAACTCTCAGTTTGCGCCCAGGTGAACAGCGGGGCTCCAAGCGGAAGGGTCAATTGACAAACGCAGTTGACAACAAAAAAAATTGAAAACACTTATATTAGAATTTCTGACACCCTTCGGGTCAGAAGACTTCTAACTGAAAGGAAAACAAATGAAAAAATCGATTGTAGCTCTTGCGCTCGCCTTAAGCCTCTTGTTACCGGCTAACACCGCAAGTGCTAATATTTTCACTTTCCTAAGAGATGCCGACAGAGCTTGTAAATCAACTAGTGATTATGTGGACTGCATGTTTACCATTTTGACATTGGGCTTTGACAGCGTGATCCCATTCTGAAAATGCCATGAGGCATGCGATCTCGGCGTTCTAGGTTTTGGCGCTTCTGATCTGCCGGACAGACTTTGGTCGGGAGCGTCCCAGGCGCGGCGCTCTCTGATGCTCGTAGTTATGAGCGAACGGGCAGAATGTTCGCTCACTAAAAATGAAAATACCGCTCTCGTTTTTGAAGTATTCTATCAGGCGTAGGCACCTGCTATATCTAACCCACCGTTTATGGGACAAAAACTCAGGGCGAGGAGCCAAAAGATGAGAAAAGAACTTGTTTCAGTTGCGACTATTGCTGCATTTGCTTTGGCACCTCAGGTATCGGTAGGACAAAGCGCGGATCGTGGCGATGGGTGGACTGTTGGATTGCTTCCCATATACGAATCCAGCCCGTTTACAGGGGAAAGCAGCACTGTTTTGCCGCTTCCAATCATTGAATATCGCTCCGGTGCTCTCTCGGTTGGCACACAAGGGATTCAATATGATTTCTTTGAAAGCCAGCAGGTTTCAATCGGTGCAGGTCTTTCGCCGCGTTTCTCAAGCCTGTCGGATACCGACTCGGCGGCGCTGGCCGGAATTGACCGGGATATCACAGCGGATGTCTCTCTTGACCTCGAATATCGCTTGCAGAGTGGTCTAGAGGCCAGCGCCTCGTTCCGCCAAGAGGTGACAGGTGAGCATGACGGGCAAGAGATTGACGTCGCGCTCGGCTTTGGGACTTTAATCGGTCGGACCGCCATTCGGGCGAATGTTGGCGCGGTGTGGCAAAGCTCGGAGCTTGGCACCTACACA
>CAYWNJ010000343.1:0-3284 GCA_964459535.1 uncultured Rhodobacterales bacterium | reverse complement strand
AATCACGTCGATGGCCAAAGACAGCCAGAACATCAGCCAAACGCCGCGCCAAGCCGACCAGAGCCAGGGCACCAGCACACCCCAAATGTTCAAATGCCAGCGTGGCAGCTCCGCCCGCTGGAGCCGCTCAAAAATCGTGGTGAAATAGTCTGCGTTCCGCCCGGCAAAGGCCGCAACCGACACATCACGATCAAAGCTTTCGCGTTTTTCTGCGCCGCTTGTGCTGCTGCTCCCCCTTGAACTCAACGCAAAAGCGTATCTTTGGTTACGACCCCGACGGCTTTACCATCGGCCTTAATAACAACGGGCAAATCCGTGCCCGTGCAGAGCCCCACCAGCGTATCCAAATCGTCTTCGGGTGCGGCCTCTGGCCCGCCTTCCGGCAAAGCGCCTGCCTTGGCCGCATATTCATCCGCGCCCACCATGATTTTGGCCGCCGAGACCAGCTTGAGACGCGAGATCCCCGCGACAAAATCCGCAACATAATCATCGGCGGGATCCGTCACGATATCCTCTGCCGTGCCGATCTGCACAATCTCCCCGTCCTTCATAATCCCAATCCGGTCTCCCATGCGGATCGCCTCATCCAGATCATGGGTGATAAAGACCGTGGTTTTCTTAAGGTTCTGGCTGAGGCTTAGAAACTCGTCTTGCAAGTTGCGCCGGATCAGCGGGTCAAGCGCGGAGAACGGCTCGTCCATCAGCAAAATCTCGGGATCTGCCGCAAGCGCACGGGCCAGACCAACGCGCTGCTGCATACCGCCCGAAAGCTCCGAAGGTAGCCGGTCGCCATAGCCATGAAGCGAGACGGTCTCAAGCGCCGCATCCGCCGCCTTGGCCCGGTGATAGCCATCCATCCCCCGCAATTCGAGCGCAAAGCCAATATTGTCGCGCACAGAGCGGTGCGGCAAGAGCGCCATATTCTGAAAAACCATCCCGATTTTATCCGCCCGCAAGGCGCGCAGCGCATCGGCTCGCATCGCGCCAATATCCTCGCCCAGAATGCGGATGGTGCCTGCAGTTGGCTCAATCAGGCGGTTGATATGACGCACGAGCGTCGATTTGCCCGAGCCCGACAGGCCCATCAGGCAAAAAATCTCGCCCTCTTCAACTTTGAAACTCGCGTCCTTGACCCCAACAACGGCATCAAAGCGCTCCAGCACCTCTGGCTTGCCCAGCCCTTCTGTGCGGATGGCCTGCATGGCCTCTTCGGCGCGCGTGCCAAAGACTTTCCAAACCCCTTCGAGTTCGACAACTGCGTCACTCATGCCCGCGCCCTTTCTCGTTTTGGATCGTAAAAGGGCGCTTGCGTCACCCGCGCCGAAAGACGCTTCATGCGCCCGTCAAGCTGGCCGACTTCCAGCACCTGCCCAATCTCGGCCTTCTCGACCGAGAGGCGCGCCAAAGCAATGGCGCATTCGAACATCGGTGAGCGGGTCGCTGAGGTGACAACCCCAACCTGACGCTCGCCCGCATAGACCGGCGCACCGCTGAGCGGTACATCATCGCATTCCAGCATAAGCCCCCGTAATTCCCGTCTTGGCGCAGCCGCATTCCGCGCCAGCGCGTCTTTTCCAACAAAATCAGATTTGCGCATATCCACCGCAAAGCCAAGCCCCGCCTCATAAGCATCCGACCCTGCGGCAAACTCGGCGCTGCTGGCCAGCCCCGCCTCGATCCGCAGAATCTCAAGCGCGGCAGAGCCCATCGGGATCAATCCCTCCCCTGCCCCCGCTGTCATCAACGCATCCCAGATCGTCAGGGCATCGCCTTCGGCGCAAAAGATCTCATAGCCCAGCTCGCCCGTATAGCCGGTGCGGGCGAGCATAAAGGGCGCGCCCTCTCGGTCCCCAAGCCGCGCCACGGTCACGCCGAACCATTTCATCTGCTCCAGCGCCGGAACATGCGGCTGCGTAAAGATCAGCTTGCGCAGAATATCTCGGGATTTTGGGCCTTGCAGCGCCAGGTTTGGCAGCGATCCCTTGAGGTCGTGGATCCGCACCTGCAACCCGTCTTGCGCTGCCAGGTCGGTCAGCCAGCGGGCGCTTTCCTCCGAGCCGCAGCACCAGCGGAAAAGCTGCGGGGCCAGGCGAAAGAGCGTGCCATCGTCAATCACCTCGCCGCTTTGATCGCAAAGCAACGCGTAGGTGCCGCGCCACACTGCAAGCTTGGCAATGTCGCGCGTCATCGCGCGCTGCAAGAGCCGCTCGGCATCCGGTCCAACGATATCGAGTTTGCGCAGCCCGCTCATATCTTGCAGTGTCGCGGCGTTTCGGCAGGCCCAATACTCGCCCGTTGTGCCATAGCTGGGAAAGGAGACCGGCGCCCAAAGATCGCGCGCGGGGGCGAAATGCTCGGTCAGCGGCGCGAGCCGATCATGAAAGGCCGACGGGCGGCTGATCTGCATGGGCGCATCCTCCTTACTGCGATAGGCGACCGCGCGCGGAAGGCGGGTTTCGGCGCGATAGATGCGGACATGGATATCGGTTGGGTTCCACCCATTGATTGGGTCGATATCATCCGGGCAGGCCGTCGAGACGCACAGCATGTCATCCAGCGCTTCCATCGCCACATAGTCGCCGGGCCGGGAATGAGATTCCTCGGTCAAAAGCTGATGATGCGTGTCGAGCCAAGTATTCCAAAAGAAGTTAATCGCGGGCCATGCATTGCGCCGCGCGACGTGATGTGGTGCCAGCGCCGCCGAGATATTGTCCGAACAGTTCACATGACCGGGAAAGCCGCGCTCTTCATACCCGCGCGCGGTGCAGGCCAGACCAAATGTATCATGCCGCCCGCAGGTATCTTGCAGCACGCGCAGCAAGGGGCGCATCTCGGCGTCAAAGAACTTATCCAGCAGCCCCGGCGCGGGATAGGCCGCACGCACCAAAGAGCGGGTTGCCGTGCTGTCGATCATCTGCGCCTGTCCGGCGTCCAACCCCCGCAAGCGGAGCGCTTGGAAATCCGAGCATTGCTGCCCCTCAATATCGATGATCTGGACGCTCTCGCCCTTTTGCAGCTCATAGGCGCGGGCAGTACCGCGCGAGACGGTAAACTCCTCCCGCACATCGCCAAGCGGTGCCGGAAGGCGCGCCGCCGCTCCGCCGGGTTGGTGCCAAAAGCGCGCGGCACCTAGGCTTTGCCCAGCAACAAGCGCGCTTGCCGGTTCAATATGTATCAGCCAAACGGACAAGGGCTCGGAGGCTTGCAAAACCACTGGCTCGGCCATTTGTCCAAAGAGGGCCGCCGCGTCGGCCTCGGCCCCCTGCCCGCCCCGCGCGGCCAAC
>CAYWNJ010000342.1:0-3294 GCA_964459535.1 uncultured Rhodobacterales bacterium | reverse complement strand
CCGAGCACAATGCCCTTATGTCCGGCGCGCGAGACATAGATCACCTGATCAATACGCACCGAGCCATCACGCTCCGCGCGCCATTGCTCCGTCTCAACGGTCAATTGATAGGGCAGTTCTTGATGCAGCCTGAGCGTCAGTTTCTCGCGGGTAATCTCTGCGGCGATCATGCGCATCGGCAAATCCGCGATTTGGTCCTCTGGGTAAAGCCAGGGACTTTCAGGCATTTGATCCGCAAGCCAGCGCTTTAGATCAAGCGTGCCATATCCTTTTTCCGCTGAGATCATGAACGTCTCTGCAAAGTCAAAGGCCGCGTTCATCTCCTCTGCAAGGCCCAGCAGGTCGGGCGCCTCGACCCGATCAATCTTGTTGATCGCAAGCACGAATTTTCGTTCGCCGCGCGCTTGGGCCAATCCATCAAGAATACGCTTTACCCCCTCGGTTTTGCCGCGATGCGCCTCGATGAGCAGTACAACCACATCCGCGTCTTTCGCCCCGCCCCAGGCGGCGGCAACCATCGCCCGGTCCAGGCGGCGGCGCGGCTCAAAAAGGCCGGGCGTGTCGACAAAGACGATCTGAGAGGCGGCCTCAATCGCCACGCCGCGAATGCGGGCGCGCGTGGTCTGCACTTTATGCGTTACAATCGAGATTTTCGCGCCAACAACGCGGTTGAGCAGGGTAGATTTTCCCGCATTGGGCTCGCCAATCAGCGCGACAAAACCGGCGCGGCTCATGCCTGCGCCTCAAGCTGCGCCAAGAGCGCTTGGGCCGCCGCCTGCTGGGCGTCACGCTTTGAGCCTGCAGAGGCAGAGGCCGAAGCGCCTGTCTCAAGCCGCGCCTCTATCGTAAATTCTGGGGCATGATCCGGTCCGGTCCGGGCCACGTCGACATAAGAGGGCGGCTTGAGCCCGCGCCCTTGCGCCCATTCTTGCAAAACAGTTTTGGCATCGCGGGCGTCCGCGTCCACTGTCTCGACTCGTTCCGCCCAGAGGCGGCGCACCAGGTCTTGCGCGGCCTGAAAACCAGCATCAAGGTAAACGGCCGCAATCACCGCCTCTATCCCGTCGCCCAGCAGCGCCTCCTTGCGGCGCCCGCCCGACAGCATCTCAGAGCGCCCAAGCCGCAGCACGGTGCCAAGCCCAACATGGCGGGCAACCTCGGCACAGGTTTCTTTGCGGACAAGGGCGTTAAACCGGGGGGCAAGCTGACCCTCCGCAGCCTCTGGATCTATGGCCAAGAGCGCCTCGGCCATCACCAGGCCGAGCACGCGATCGCCCAAGAACTCCAGCCGCTGATTGTCTTGCTTGCGCGGCGCAGAGAAGGAGGCATGGGTTACCGCTTCGATCAACAGCGCGGGATTGGCAAAGCGATGGCCAATCCGCCCCTCAAACGCGCGCAATTCCGCGCCGAGCTTCAATTTAGTCCCTTAAAGAAGCGGTCCGCGCGCCAGGTCCAGAAAAACAGCATCGAGCGTCCGGCTGACGAAAACATGACCCGATCCGCACGACCGATTAAATTCTCAAATGGCACAACGCCAACACCGCGCGCAATCGGCGGAACGCGGCTATCAACCGAGTTATCGCGGTTGTCCCCAAGGAAAAAATAGTGCCCCTCTGGCACGCGATACACCCCGGTCGAGTCAAGGTTTTGACTGCGGATATTCAAAACGCTATAGCTGCGACCGCTTGGCAATTCTTCGATAAATCGGGTTTTATCGCAGGCCGCGCCAAACCCAACCGGCCCGTTGGTGCAGCTTGGCACATGGGCGTGCGGTCCTTGGGGCGCTTTACTTTCGGTAAAGGTGCCATCTGCGGTTTGGGTCAAAGCAGTACCGTTGAGAATAACTTGCCCATCCTTCATTTGCACCGTGTCACCGGGCAGGCCGATCACACGCTTGATGTAATCGTCACCGCTAACGGGATGGCGAAAGACGGCAATGTCTCCGCGCTCCGGGGTGCCCGCCCAAATGCGTGAGTTGTCCCCGCCCAGAAAACCGCAAAGATCCCGAGCATCAATATTCAAACCAATACGCGCAATTCTAATATTCGGGCAGGACGCATAAGAATACCCATAGGCGATTTTGTTGACGAACAGGAAATCCCCGATCAGCAGCGTCTCTTTCATCGACCCGGATGGGATCCAAAAGGGTTGCAAAATGAGCGTTCGAAAGACGCCTGCGATCAATAGCGCGTAGACAACTGTTTTTATCGTTTCAATAACAGCACTGGCTATGGATTTCTCTTGGGCGGCCATGCGTTCTCCTGCGGGCGATATGTGACGCTACATGCGGGCGGCGTTGGGCACTGTCAAGCGGCCCGGATCATTCATTTCCACCAATAGGACGTGCTTCGATCACGACAAAGGCTTGGGCCCAGGGGTGATCATCGGTCAAGGTGACATGAATGATCGCCTCATGCCCCAGTGGGGTCATCTGCGCCAGGCGCTCCTGTGCCCAGCCTGTCACATGCATAACGGGTTGGCCTGTGGGTAAATTACTGACAGCCATATCTTTCCAGGCGATGCCCATACGCAAGCCGGTGCCAAGCGCCTTTGAGCATGCCTCTTTCGCCGCCCAACGCTTAGCATAAGTGCCCGCAACGTCTTTGCGCCGCTCGGCCTTGCGTTGCTCGATCTCGGTGAAAACGCGGTTGCGAAAGCGATCTCCGAACCGCTGCAGCGTGCCCTCAATCCGTTCGATATTTGCCAAATCGGTGCCGATGCCCAAGATCATATCGACAATCGCGCCGTGAGAATTTTTATGCTGGCAAAGCCAAAGAGGGCCGCAAAGCTCAGCTCGAACCCCCGCCGCGCGCGGGCATAGGCCGTTGCTATCGCAGGCATCGAAAAAAGCAGCGCATAGCCGATGAAGACAAAGATTGATCCTGCGTAGAGCAGTCCGAAGCACCAAAACACGGCCCCCGTACCCGCACCGGCAGGCAGAGCAATTGCGTAGATGGAGCCCCAGCTTAAGATGGCCTTTGGGTTGGTCAAATGGATCGCGGCGCCTTTGAGAAATAGAACGCCAGGACCGCCAGAAAATGGGGTTTCGGCCTGCGTCTGTGTGGTTTGAAACGCGCTGCGCAGGGCCTTGAACGACAGCCAGCCCAAATAGAGCGCGCCCGCGTATCGCAAAACCTCAAAGAGCCAGACATTCGCCTGCATCACCGCCGAAAACCCAAGCGCCGCAGCAATACCCCAACTGGCAGAGCCCGCCAAAATGCCGAGCGCGAAGGGCAGAGAGGCGGCGCGGCCGCGCGCCATCGCCGTTCCCGCGATCCCAAGCGTTGCCGGGCC
>CAYWNJ010000341.1:0-3303 GCA_964459535.1 uncultured Rhodobacterales bacterium | reverse complement strand
TCAATGCGCGCGAAGCCGTGCGCACCGAAAAAGTCCCGCTGAGCTTGGATCAAATTGGTCGTCCCGCGTTCCAGAGCCAGCGTATCGTACCACGCAACCGCCGCCGAGAGGGCCGGGACAGGTTGGCCACACCCAACGCAAGACACGACCACGCCGCGCAGGCCAGCAAGCGCCTGGGAGAGAGGGTCGCGGAGTTGCGGGGTGGCGATGAGATGCCCATGGGGCGAATCCTCGTGTGCGGCAGCGGCTATATCATCGAGCAACGCAGATCGGATGATGCAGCCCGCGCGCCAGATCTCTGCAATTCGCGCCAGGTCAAGAGCCCATCCGTAGTGCTCCGAGGCAGCTTTAAGGATCTGAAACCCCTGCGCATGGGCCAATATGCGCGCGGCATGGAGGGCATCGGCGAGGTCTTCGATGCGCGGGGGTGGCGCTTCGCCTGCGGCGCGTGGCAACAGCCCCGACATGCGTAGCGCCTGTTCCGCAGACCAGCTCCGCGCACCGACGGCGGCTTCGATGATCGAGGCCGATTGCCCGAGGTTTAGCGCCTCGACCAGGGTCCATCGACCTGTGCCCTTCTGGCCCGCCTTGTCTTCGATCATATCAACAATCGGCGCGGATGTTTCCGCGTCATCTGCTTGCAGAACCGTATATGTTACATCCAGCAGATAGGAGGCAAGCGGTCCGCGCCGCCACCCGTCGAACACAGCCCCGATGTCCTTTGCGGGCATGTTCATCTGGTCGCGCATGAGCCCGTAAAGCTCTGCGATGATTTGCATATCTGCATATTCGATGCCGTTATGAACGGTCTTTACAAAATGCCCCGCGCCGTCTGGACCCAGATGCGCCACGCAAGGCGCCCCCTCGTAACGCGCAGCAATGGCCTCGGCCATTGGGCGCAGCCGGTCCCAAGCTTCCGCGCTGCCGCCTACCATCAAGGACGGGCCAAAGCGCGCGCCTTCTTCGCCGCCGGACACGCCCATACCAACGAAATGGACCCCTTGTTCGCTCAGCGCAGCAGAGCGGCGGCGGGTTTCGTGGAAATCTGCGTTGCCGCCGTCGATAACCATATCGCCCGGCTCAAGCAGGGGAAGGATGCGTGTGATCATCTCGTTCAGAGGAGCGCCAGATGGGATCATGAATAATACGGCGCGGGGCCGCGCGAGCGCTTGAACAAAGCCTTCTAAATCTGCATGCCCGTCGATCCTGGTCGACACCGTCTCCGCTTGCTGTAGAAATGGGTCGATCCACTCGGTCTCGCGGTTAGAGACCGCCACGGAAAACCCTTTATCGGCGAGGTTCAACGCAAGCGCGCGGCCCATTGTTCCTAGCCCGTAAAGGCCAATATCTGCCATCGCCATTGGGCTACCTCTCCATCTGGTCGGCTTGTCCAATCCGCTCTCGCAACGCGCGCGCACCTAGTCCGGGTGGGCCAAGCCCCGCGTTTTCGGCCTCGTGAATCGCTGACGCAATTGCACTGTTGATCGGCGTCGGCACGGCGATCTGTTGCCCAAGCATCTCGATATGGCCTTGCAGTGCCCCGATCTCCGTCTGTCGGCGGCGCGAGAGGTCGTCCCACATCGACGTCCTTGCCGTCGGATCAACCGTGAGCATCTGAGCCGCAATGCGGCGGAAGAGAGGTGTTGGCAGCCGCAAGATATGCGGAATAAGCCTTGGCGGTGCGGCGGTGGTCTTGGCGGGTTTGATACCCGCCGCACGCAGCACGTGCAGCGCTTCGGCCATTTGATCGGCCATCAGGCGCCGCCAAGTGCGATCCTCAAGCTGGCTTAGGATTGGGATATCGGCCAAAGCATTGAGGGCGTTGTTCAGATTGATCAACAGCTTTCCATATTGCACCGCACGAATGTCGGGATGATGATGCCAGTTAAGACCCGGCGCGGAGAGATCGGGCAGAGGACCGACCTGCACCGTGATGTCGCCCGAGCTGGCGCGGTGAAAAGCACCCGGCGCGGCGCGCACCACATTAAAGGGCACCATCGCGGCGCGGATATCCCGCCCGGGAAGCGCCGCGCGCAAGGTTTCAACAGCGTCGAGGCCGTTTTGCAGGCTTACGATCAAGGCTTCTGGCGCGGCATGAGCCTCGATCAGCTGCGCCATTTCAGCGGTTGCTCCGGTTTTGCAAGTGACAAGGATCAACTCCGCCTCAGCGAGACTACCCGGCGATGCGCTGAATTCTGGGGCCGGGAGGTGATGCTCAAGCCCGCTATAGTCGGTCATGCGCAGCCCGTGTGCGGCGATCTCGGCGCAGGTCTCGGCTCGCGCGAGAAATCTAACCTGGTGGCCAGCGGTCGCCAGCAAACCGCCGACAAAGCAGCCAATGGCCCCAGCGCCCGCGACCGCGATATGGGTCATCGGCCCAGGCACCAGCGCATGATGGCCTTTTGCGCGTGAAGGCGGTTCTCTGCCTCGTCGAAAATCACTGAATTGGGGCCGTCCATCACCTCGGATGTCGCCTCATCCTCGCGATGGGCGGGCAGGCAGTGCATAAATAGTGCCTCGGGCTTGGCGCGGGCCATGAGGTCCGCGTTTACTTGATACCCCCGAAGCTGATTATGCCGCCGCTCGCGGGCGCTTTGCGGATCATGCATCGACACCCAAGTATCCGTAACGACCAGGTCCGCCCCTTCAACCGCCCTATGCGGGTCCCGCTCGGTCAGGTAGAGGCCGTCTAGTGCGCGTTCCGGGTCGAGCGGTTCGGGGCCGGTGAAGGTCAGGTTAAAGTCGAACTGCTGCGCGGCATGGGCGAAACTCGCAAATACGTTGTTGCCATCGCCGGACCAAACGACCTTGCGCCCGGTGATCGGGCCGCGATGCTCTTCGAAGGTCATCACATCTGCCATGATCTGGCAGGGATGCGAGCGATTGGTCAGCCCGTTGATCACCGGCACATCCGCATATTCCGCCATTTCGAGCAGGGTCGCCTCTTCGAACGTGCGGATCATGATCAGATCGACATAGCGCGAGAGCACGCGCGCTGTGTCCGCAATGGTCTCGCCATGGCCGAGCTGCATATCCGCGCCAGAGAGCACCATGGTCTGCCCGCCCATCTGGCGCACGCCCACGTCAAAAGACACACGCGTCCGGGTGGAGGGTTTTTCGAAGATCAGCGCCACCATGTGACCCGCCAAAGGCTGTTCGTCATCCGGCGCGCCCTTGGGGCGGCCGAGGCGCGCAGATTTCATCTGGCCGGCGTGGTCGATGATCTGCCGCAGGTCCGTGGCGTCGGTTTTGTGGATGTCGAGAAAATGGTTCATAGGTTCGGTCTTTTGTCTGGTGTCGGGC
>CAYWNJ010000340.1:0-3312 GCA_964459535.1 uncultured Rhodobacterales bacterium | reverse complement strand
ATCCATCGCCTCGCCCCGCTGGCGGGCCGATTGGATAAAAACGCGCAGATTGGCGCGCGCCTCGGCCTGACCAACAAAATCCTCAAGCCATTGCGGGCGCAAAGCTCGGTCAATATCCTCGGGCTGCGCGTCGGGGCGCAGCGTCGGATCTGGACGCACGGTATCACTCATCGGACGCGCCTTTCGGAGCAAGGCGTTTAAGCGCGGCGCGGATCATCTCAGAGGTTGGGGCCTCCGGGTCCTCTGCGGCCACATCTGCAACCGCCGCCGCCGCCTCGGCGGGCGCGTAGCCTAGATTGCCAAGCGCGGAAAGCGCATCAGCTTGCGCGGTTGATGCCACTGCTGGCTTTGGCGGCGCGGGGTGCGCCGCCTCCACGCGCGGTTCGGGCATTTCAACGACCTGAGCCGCCGTGTCGGGCATGGCCATGACCGCAGGAGCCTTGTCTTTCAAATCCAGCACAACACGCTGAGCAAGTTTTGGCCCAACCCCTTTTGCTGCGCGCACAGCGTTCCAATCGCCCAAGGCAATGGCCCGGCTCACTCCCTCTGCGCCAAGTGCGCCGAGGATGGCCAGCGACGCCTTTGCGCCCACCCCTTGCACAGAGGTGAGCAGGCGGTGCCACTCTTTCTCAGCCAGCGAGGCAAATCCAAAGAGCTGCATCAGATCTTCCCGCACATGCAAATCCGTATAGAGGGCGCAAGCCTCCCCCGCCCCCGGCAGCGCCGCCAAGGTCCGATCCGAGCAATAGACGACATAGCCCACACCGCCCACATCCAAGAGCACATGATCCGCCGCCCGATAGTCCACGCGGCCGGTGAGCTTGCCAATCATGCGCCGGCCCTCGCAATAGCGGCGGCCAAGGCAGAGGCGCCGCCGTGATGGGCATGACAAATCGCAATGGCCAAGGCATCCGCCGCATCTGGCCCTTGCAACTCAGCGCCCGGCAGTTGCATGCGCACCATATGCGCAACCTGCTCCTTGGCCGCATGGCCGACGCCCACAACGGTTTTCTTTACGGTGTTCGGGGCATACTCGGCAATCGGCAATCCGAATTGGGCGGGCACCAACAGCGCAATGCCGCGCGCCTGGCCAAGCTTTAGCGTCCCCGCTCCGTCCGCGTTGACAAATGTTTGCTCCACCGCCGCCGCCTCTGGCGTGAAACGCGCGATGATCTCTGTCAGTTCAGAATGCAATTGCAGCAAGCGAGTCGCTAAATCCTCCCCCGAGGAAGCACACACACCGTTCGCAACATGCCGAAGCCGCGTCCCATTCGCGTCAATCACCCCCCAGCCCAGCCGCCGAAGCCCTGGATCAACCCCTAGAATCCGCATTTTTTGCCTGCCCTCTCGCTTTGGTGAAAATTTAGCACGAAAAGAGAACATTCGCCAAGCCTTAACCGCGCAGGCAAAATGCGACACGCAAAGCAACGCCCGCGACTTAGCCCGTCTTCCTAGGCCTGAAATCGTCAAATTTCTGCACAATAACGACCGGGATAAATGTCAAATTTTTGCCTTATTTACGGTGAGTTAACCTGGTTAACTCCCCATGCAGAAAACGCATATCACAGTTGCATTCTCTGCACTTGTTAAAGCGCAATCCTGCGCCTAAATCGCCGCTTAGAAAGGCCAGATAGTCTGGTTCTGACATATCAAAAGAGGACGGTTTGCAATGGCAACTCTTGACATTCATCGCACCACATTCGGCTCCGCAACCTTTGCAGGCCGCATCACAGCATTTTTCACCCGCTTTGTCGGCGCGCTCGTCGCATGGAACGATGCGCGGGTTACACGCAATGCTCTGAACGCGCTCACCGATCGCGAGTTGGAGGATATCGGGCTTATTCGCGGCGACATTGATGTCGTAGCCAGCGGACGCTAAGGCCAACGGTGTAGCGCTGCTTCACTGAAAAAATGCTAAAACAGAGCCGCCTCGACAACGTTGAGGCGGTTTTTTTGTGGCCAGATGCTCATGTATCTTCATTCATCAAAGCCGTTGCCTAAGGGATTTAATTTGATTGTGTGGTCCAACCACTCCGCTTTGCTCAAGCCGACCGAGGGTGGCGCGGAACGCGCCGCCCGTGGGGGCGGTCGGCGCGTCGCCATCCTTCGAATGGCTGAGGGTTCAGCGAACACGTGATCAAGCTGAAATGTCCTCAGAGTACGCATAAGGCCCGTTTTGGGTGACGTTAGAATTACAACGATCACAAAACCAGAATGTAAAGCATCCCGCGTATCAGAGCGAGATCTGCAATGGACCAATTTTTTGGCGCGCGATATCAAGCGCTTGTGCCAAGGATTGCGTCACCGGGTCGATCTGAAAACTCCAGGCCGCCGCCTGTTCGACCACATTGCCTTGCGCGAATTTCGCCACGCGCGCTTGATAGGCTTCATCGCCAAGCCGGTCGAGCATGACCGCTTTGAAGGCGAAAAACCCAACCAAGACCAATAGCGTTAGGAAAAGCCAACGCACCTCGGCCCGCCACCTTTGATCAGAGCGCACAACGACCAAACCATTGCTGTGGACACGAGGTGCAAAACGGTGCCCAAGCGCCTTATGCCTGTGGTCCAAGCTGGCCAAACGGCGGATAAACTGGTCTTTTCTTTCGATCTTTTGCATGGCAGTCTTCTCGTCCGGCCCCCACCGAACCTGCCTCTCATCGCCCGAGAATGTGGCGAAAGTTAGACGCTTCGCTCAAATTCATCCAAAATTTGGCTTAAGACCAACACTTTTTTCAAGCGTCAGCGTGCTCCATTCTCCGATCTCTATGCAATCGACCACATTGTTTCCAAAGCGTTGATATTGCGTGCGCACCGCCTCGGCCTGCTCGGTCAAAATGCCCGACAGAATCACATGCCCTTGCGGCGCAAGCTGCGATGAGATCTCCTCAGCAAGCGCGATCAGCGGACCTTTGAGGATATTGGCGAAGATAAGCGCATAGGGCGCTTTGGCGCGCAAGGCCGGGTGATCAAAGCCCGCTGCCTCAACACACTCGACGCGATCCAGCAGGTCATTCGCTGCCAGGTTTGCCCGCGCAACCTCTACCGCGACAGGGTCCAGGTCTGAGGCGATAATTGGCCCTGGCCAAAGCTGCGCAGCCGCCATTGCCAAAATCGCTGTACCGCATCCAATATCAGCCACCGCGCCGGGAGGGGTCTTGCGATCCAGCAGCCGATTGAAGGCCGTCAGACATCCGAGTGTCGTCCCATGATGACCTGTGCCGAAGGCCATGGAGGCTTCGATCAGCAGCGGCAGCGATTGCGCTGGCACTTTATCCGCATCATGGGTGCCGTGGACAAAAAACCGCCCTGCCG
>CAYWNJ010000339.1:0-3322 GCA_964459535.1 uncultured Rhodobacterales bacterium | reverse complement strand
ACAGCTCAGGTCGCAAGGGAATCCTGAATCCGGTCAAGACGGACACGCTCTAAGCTTGGTGCTTCGCTCAGGTGTCGCGCCATGGTTGCTGCCATAAATCGCGCAGAATTAGAGGTCGCGATCGCCATCCCGCAGTCTGGCTTTCGCCCGGCTCTGTGCGCTGTGGCAAGTCCGCTCAAGGCCAATTATGCCTCAGGTTCAAACCGAAACGCTATAGGCGCATTTCCAGGTCGGCCCTCGCAAACCACAGAGAAAAAACGCAGGCAACCTTAGGCGGCGTCTGCGCAAGTTGGGCAAAGCCCTTCTACCTCGATCATCATGCGTTCGATTTGAAAGCCTTCTGACAGCGCGGCCTGGTCAACACTGCGGGTTACCGGATGCAAATGGGCCTCTGCGACGTTTCTGCAAATCCGGCAAATCATAAAGGCGGCGGCGTGATGCTCTCCAGGATGTGCACATGCGATAAAGGCGTTTAGGCGCTCGACCTTATGGGCCAAGCCATGCTCGATAAGAAAGTTGAGCGCGCGATAGGCGACGGGCGGCGGAACCGCCCGGCTCGCCTCGGCACGCAATAGATCGAGTATCTCATATGCACCGAGTGCGCGATTTTCGCGCAGAAGCAGCTCAAGGACCTTGCGGCGTCCAGAAGTCAGCCGCGCTCCCGAGCCTTTGCATCGCATCTCTGCTTGATCCAGGATGGCGTCAAGTTGCGCAGCAACCGCCGTCCCAACAGTGTAATCCGCTTCCATATTTTTATCGACCATGGCCTTTCTCTAGGATTGATAGGCATTGAATTCAACGGTCGAATTCTGAGCACATAGGTGTTCGCAAGGCTCTTGGGCGGAAAATGCCAAAACACTCGATTTAGACCTACGGCACATCGCTCCGAACTTCTGGTGAGTGCCTCGGGTTTAAGGCTGAGCCCTTTAGTTCTATGATAACAGCTCTCTAGGAGACCGCTGACGACATATTGGGTTTGCTCGGCAACCCTAAGAAACTCCGAGATGCTCCAGAACGATATCTGCAACCTCTTGCAACCTGAGTGCGCCAAGCGGGCCCTGCCCTTTGCCTGCGATCAGGACCGGCACCCGCTCGCGGGTATGATCGGTGCCTGGCCAGGTTGGGTCATTGCCGTGATCTGCTGTGATCACCAGCATATCGTCCTGCCTTAAACCCTCCAGGATCCCCCCCAGCGCCGCATCGAACCATTCCAGATGCGCGGCATATCCCGCAACATCGCGTCGGTGACCGTAAAGACTGTCGAACTCAACGAAATTCGCAAAAGTCAGGCTACCCTCCGCAGCATTGCGCATCCGCTCGGCAAGATACCCCATCAAGCGCGTATCATCACCCGTTTGCCTATCTGCAAAGCCGACACCGCTGAAGATGTCCCAGATCTTGCCAATCGCGTGAACGGGCCGACCTGCGCGGCTGAGGCGGCTGCTCAGCACCGGTCCTGGCGGCGCAATGGCGAAATCCTTGCGATGCGGCGTGCGCGCGAACGCGCCGGGAGCGCCCGTAAACGGCCGCGCGATGACGCGGCCCACGCGCATTGCGTGCAGCTCGGGCGCCAGGTCCGCGCAAAGTTGCAAGAGCCGCTCTAGGCCAAAAGCCTGCTCATGCGCGGCGATTTGAAAGACACTGTCAGCGGATGTGTAGCAGATGGGCGCACCGCTTTGCAGATGCGCGGCCCCAAGCCGCGCGATGATTTCGGTGCCTGAGGCGTGGCAATTGCCCAAGATCCCGGTGGTCCCAGCGGCCTGCGCGACCTTCGCCACCAAATCCGCATCAAAGGCTGGACCCGTGGTTGGAAAATAGTGCCAGCGCCACGGCACGGGCAACCCGGCCAATTCCCAATGACCTGAGGGCGTATCCTTGCCCTTTGAAACCGCCGTTGCGGCCCCCCAGCGCCCTTGCACCGGGGGGCTCGGCACCGTGATCCCGCTCGCAAGATGCAACGCATGCCAAATCCCAAGCCGCGCGAGGTTGGGGATATGCAGCGGGCGCGCCGCTTGAATATGCCCCAGCGTATTGGCCCCCGTATCAGGCAGATCTCCGTTGAAGAAATCAGCAGCATCCGGCGCACCGCCAATGCCAACACTATCGAGGACGACCAAAAAGGCGCGCGCCATTACTCAATCCGGTCGTGGACAAGCGCGGGTATCTCGGGCGCGGCGGGCCCAAGCTGGATCGCCGCGCGCAAAGCCGCTTCGGCCCGGTCCGCATCCGCAGGGCGCGCAGCGTGCACGACCGCCAGAGGATCGCCCTTGGCTACCGACGCGCCCAGTGGCGCAATCCCTGACAGCCCGACCGCAGGGTTCACCTGGTCGCTTTCCACCCGGCGCCCGGCGCCAAGGGCCACGGCAAGACGGCCCAAAGCCTCGCCGTCAATGGCGCTGACAATCCCGGCCTCTTCGTTTTGGATTTCACGGATAACGGGCGCTTCGGGCAGATAGCGCAAGGGCGCATCGACAAAGCCCAAGGGCCCGCCCTGACCCACGATCATCTTGCCAAACTGCTCAAGCGCCCGCCCCGAGCGGATCGCATCCAACACCATATCCGTCCCTTGCTGCACATCCTCCGCGAGGTCAAAACGGTCCAGCAGCACCCCGCCCAGGCTTGCGCAAATCTCAGCCATGCGGCCCTTGGCGTGACCGGACGAAAGCAGCGTCATCACCTCCGCCACCTCCAAAGCATTGCCGATGGCAGGAACCAAGGGCTGGCTCATATCAGTAATCAAGGCGGTTGTCTTGCACCCAGCGGTATTGGCCGTGCGCACCAACGCCTTGGCGAGCGCCCGCGCGGCCTCGATATCCTTCATAAAGGCCCCTGAGCCAAGCTTGACGTCCAAAACCAAACCCTCTGGCCCAGCGGCGAGCTTTTTCGACAGGATGGAGGCGGTGATGAGGTCAATACTCTCGACCGTACTCGTGACATCTCGGATCGCGTAGAGGCGTTTGTCTGCGGGCGCGATATCCGCGCTGGCCCCGACAATCGCACAACCCGTTTGTGCCACGAGCGCCGCAAAACGCTCTTGCGGCAGCGCGACACTGACGCCAGGGATGGCTTCGAGCTTGTCCAGCGTACCGCCGGTATGACCCAAGCCGCGCCCCGAGATCATCGGCACATAGGCCCCGCACGCGGCCAGCGCAGGCGCGAGCACCAGGCTCACGCAATCCCCAACGCCGCCGGTTGAATGCTTATCCAGCACCGGCCCTGGCAGGTCCCATGTCAGCACGCGGCCCGTATCGCGCATGGCCATGGTCAGCGCGACGCGCCCAACATCGCCCAGCCCGTTGAGGCACACCGCCATGGCAAAGGC
>CAYWNJ010000338.1:0-3325 GCA_964459535.1 uncultured Rhodobacterales bacterium | reverse complement strand
CCTGGCGCACACAGGTCACGGGTGTCTCTTCCTGGCGCTTTTCGGGTTCCGGCAAGGCCCGAGGGGCGGGCTCGTTACGCGCAGTGCGAACCGGCAAATGCAGACATGAGGAGCCAGGATCGATGCGCAAGGTGACGGGTTCGGGCGCGGGCCAAAGAACAGGCCAATAGGCAGAGGCGACATGCAAGGTGATCTTGTGACCTGCCGCCACCTGGCAACCGACACCATGAAGCGCGACGGTCACCTCCATCTCTTCGCCCGGCGTAATGGGCGCAGGCTCTGTCGCGCTCTTTCGATGGGTGAGGTTGCAAAATCCGCGCGCCAAGAGGTTCTGCGCACCATCGGGGCTTTCATCGAAAAGGAGCGCTGCGACAAAGCCTTGTGCGCGATCGGCGGTGACTTTGAGTGACAGAGACGGCTGGCCCAGCAAGTCAAGCGGTGTATCAAGTGTCTGCGAACGAAATACCAGCGCGCCGCCCGCATCCGCGCGCCCATCGACGGGCATATCACCAGGAATGGCAAAAGAGAACATATCACCACCCGCGCTGCCGTAGGTTTGCGGCGAGCAAATAGACAGCGTCTCGCCCGCTTTCGGTGCCGCGTCCAAGCTGTGGGTATTCAGCCACAATGCCTGGTTCGACACATTCTGCGAGGGCCATGCCTGTTCTTCGACCCAGCGCCCGCTGCGGTGTTCTTGTGTGCCCGAGGGCGCAATGCTCCGCTGTAGGAAAAACCTCAGCGGCGGTTCATCCATAACCCCCGTGTCGATGTCTTTCAGCCAATGGTCCCAAAAGCGAAGCGCCTCACCGACAAAGTCCACACGCGGGCCCGGCACGCCTTCATGTGGATACAAATGCGCCCAAGGGCCCATCATCACCTTGACCGGTCCCTTTAGGTGTTCGGCGATACGGAAAGGCGTATCGCGATAAAGATCCGCCCATCCGCCAAAGAAATAGACCGGCACGTCCACCGCATCGTAGTTTTCGCAAATCGACCCGCGCCGCCACATCTCGGAATGGGTCTGGTGCTCAAGCCACATCGCGGGCCAGAATTCGGCACCTTCCAAGCGCGCACGCCACATCTCCATCCAACGATCAGCGCCAACGATTTCAGGATCCGGGGGCATGGCGTTGTAGAGCTGCATAATCGTGCCCCACCAGAAATTATCGCTGGCCAAACAGCCACCATAAAAGTGGATATCTTCGCGCCACCGATCATCCGTGCCCATAACGGGAATAATAGCCTTGAGCGCGGGTGGGCGGGTTGCCGCGACCTGAAAGGCGTTATAGGCCCCCCAGCTTTTGCCAAACATACCGACATTCCCGTCGCACCACGCCTGGTTTGCGATCCAGGCGATGATATCGCGACCGTCTTGCGTTTCTTGATGCGAATACTCATCCTCGGCGATACCCTCGCTATCGCCATAGCCACGAATATCTACCCGGATCGAGGCATACCCCGCGTCAGCAAACATCGGATGCATGCTCTCATCCCGCACGCGCGTGCGGTCCCGTCGACGGTAGGGGATATATTCCAAGATACAGGGGACTGGGTTTTGCCGTGCGCCATCGGGCAACCAAAGGCGCGCAGCAAGCCTTGTCCCGTCCGGCATCGTAACCCAGACTGTTTCCAAAACCTCTTTCATGTGGAGACCTCAACGCTTAGGGGCTTTGCCCCAGGGGGCAAAGGCGTTTGACATGCAACATCTGCGACAGGCGGGGCGCTGTGACGACATTCGCCTTGGACCCACGGGCACCGGGTGCGGAACTCATACCCCGAGGGCCGCGACAAAAAGGAAGGAACTTTGGCAGGCAAGGTGATCCGACCGTGCGCTTTCTTCAGATCAGGCTCCGGATTGGCCGACAGAAGCGCTGCCGTATACGGATGGGGCGGATTTGCGAACATGGTTTGCGTGTCTCCCACTTCGACAATACGACACATATACATCACCGCCGTCCGGTCGGCCACGTGGTGCACAACATGCAGATTATGCGTAGTGACGAGCATAGCCAGGCCCAGCCTTTCACGCAAATCATTCGACAGGTTTAACACCTCACCCTGGACGGATACGTCAAGGCCCGCTGTTGGCTCGTCTGCAATGATCAACCGAGGATCAAGGGCAATCGCCCGCGCTACACCAACGCGCCGGGCTTGGCCTTCGAGTACGGCCCTTACAGAGAAAGGTCCTTCTGCCGTCGATCATCCCTCAAAGAAACGTCAGCGCAATCCGGGTATTGGCAAGCTGACGCCGCACGCGGAGTGGGTGCGCGAGCAGGTCGCGGCCAAGGGCGAGATCACGCTTGATGAAATGGCTGCGCGTTTGAAGGCAGAGCGTGGTGTGTCTGTTGCTGCCAGTTCGATCTGGCGTCTCTTTCAGCGGCTTGGCCTGTCACACAAAAAAAGACCTTCAGGCGCTTGAGCAGAAGCGCACCAAAATTGGCGCCAGAGGCATATTTGGAGGACGCATCGCCAGCTCTTCATGGCGCATATGCTGGAGCGCATCGGCTTTCTTGACGAAACCTGGCTGAAAACCAACATGGCTAAGACCACGGGCTAGGCATCGCGTGGGCAGCGGCTGGTCGATCATGCCCCGTTCGGCCATTGGCGCACGCAGGCTTTTGTCGGAACGCTGCGCCACGGCCGCCTGGACGCGTCTTGGATCACCTGCTGCGCTATTTTGGGGCTGCGCAGGCAATCATAGCCTCTAAATCAACCTCATTCCGAAGGAGTTATGGGACCGAGTTCGTTGCTCAAGCAATGCAGGCCTGATTTTATCGCCGCTTTCGGTAGATTGCTCCACAATCGCCTATTGGACAGCGGTTGCATCAAGCCGATACGTATCCATCTAGGATCGCCCCAGGAGACCGAATATCATGTGCGGCTCAACGGAATCGGTCCTCGACGCTGATTGGCTTACGATGCCCAAGCACGCTCAGCTCGTCATCAATCGCTTGCTCAGGCGGTACAACCACGCCCGCTCTTATCAGGCGCGTAACATGTGCCCACCCGCGTTAGAAAACCTATGAGAGAAAGCTCAAATCAAGGGGCAATACACAGGGAAATAGACATGGGAAGACCAATAATTCTTTTGGACAAAAGAAAAAGGCCGAGCTTAAGCTCGGCCAAGTCCAACAGGGAGGTATGAAGAAAATGCAAATTTTTCACATCTTCACTTCATGAGTTTTAAGATAAGCGTAAATTACAGGCAATCAAGCGTAAGAATGCCGCAGGTGCAGCATTGCCGCTATGCATGTGGTGCATAGGCACCACCATTTAGTATCCACTCCTTGGAGCAAACCCACCGACTTCCAGTCGGTCCCGCTTT
>CAYWNJ010000337.1:0-3336 GCA_964459535.1 uncultured Rhodobacterales bacterium | reverse complement strand
AAATTGAATTCAAATTCGCTTCCTCTCGGCTTTGCCTCGAACGCGAATTTGAATATTTCATTCTTCCGATTGAACAAAACAAGCTATAGAAGGCCCTGTGCCTTGACGCTCTCTCGGTACTTTCGGCTGACAGGCACCAATTCTCCGTCACTCATCTTGAGCAGGCGGCCTTCCTCCGACCCTACAACCTGCCCAAGCGCGATCCAGTGAGAGCGATGGGTTTGCAGCCCTTTCGCCTCTTTTAAATCTGTGATCGCATCCGATAGGCGCATCAAGATCAAGCTATGACCCTTGGTCGTGACAATTTTAGTATAGTGATCTTGCGCCTCAAGCCGCACCAGCGGACCGCGCAGATTGAAGGGAAGGCGACGTAGAATAGCATCTTCAGGATCCGTTGTCTCTTGAGACGGTTGCCGGGACCGCGCGGATATGGCGAACAAAAGCCAATTCACCGCCAAGACGACAAAGCCGACAGTGCCGAGCAAATAGAGAAAATCCCCCAGCCCGCCCCAAACAGCAAAAAGCGCGGAATTCACCCCATGAACGAGCCCCGCAAGAACCAGCGTTAGGCCGGTCCAAAGCCCGATCCGCGCGGCGGGATGGGCAAGCCGCGCGGCCAGATGCCCCGCCCCGACCCCAAGCGCAACGGAGAGCCCAGCGATACTGCCCCAATAGGCCAGCCTTTGCCAGAAACCTGGCAAAGCCGTCAGGGTATCAAAGGGCCCCGCGATGACCGTAAAGATCGTCGCAACGCCCCAGATCCCAAGGGGCAGCCAAAGCCCGCGCCACTCACGCATCGCGACTGACTAGGCCGCGCCGCTGGCGCATCTTAGCGACCATTGACGTATCCGGACTGGATCGCGCGGCATCTGCGCCGCAGGGCTGAACTCAACCAATTTGCGAGGTCCATCATGTCCCTATATCCCATCTTTGCCACCTCATGGGTGGTGCAACTCCATGTCTTTGTGGCATTGCTGATGATCCTTGTCACGGGGGCAATCTTTGCCCTGCGCAAAGGAAAGCGCGCACATCGCATCCTGGGATGGGTTTGGGTGCTGGGCATGGGCACCGTCGCGCTGAGCAGCTTTTGGATCTGGGAAATTCGGCAATTTGGCCTCTTTAGCCTCATTCACCTGCTCTCGATCCTGACCCTTGTTTCTCTTGTCATCAACGTCCGCGCTGCCCGGCGCCACAACGTGCGCGCGCACCGGGCGGGGATGATCTCTCTCGCCGCCGGCGCGCTTGGCATTGCGGGGATTTTCGCGCTTGCCCCAGGGCGTCTTATGTTTGCCGTTATCTCAGGCGGTTAGCCCTTCGGGCTCCGCCAGCCCATTGGCGCGGCTACAAGCGGTGACCGTGTTGGCCAACAAACACGCGATCGTCATAGGCCCCACGCCGCCGGGCACCGGGGTGATAGCCCCGGCCACAGCGGCGCAGCTGTCATAGGCGCAATCGCCAACGAGACGGGTCTTGCCCTCGCCCTTTTCTGGCGCATCAATCCGGTTGATGCCAACGTCAATCACTGTTGCACCAGGTTTGATCCAATCGCCGGGCACCATCTCGGGTCGGCCCACCGCTGCGACCACGATGTCCGCGCGGCGCACGACCTCGGGTAGGTCTTTGGTCCGGCTATGCGCAATCGTGACGGTGCAACTATCATTCAGCAGCAGTTGCGCCATGGGTTTGCCGACGATGTTAGAGCGGCCAATCACCACAGCATCCATCCCCGAAAGGCTGCCATGATGGGCCCGCAGCATCATAAGGCAGCCTAGAGGCGTACACGGCACCATGCTTTTCTGCCCCGTGCCGAGCAGCCCAACATTCGAGATATGGAACCCATCGACATCCTTTTCAGGAGCAATCGCATTGATCACCAAATCCTCGTCCAGATGTTTTGGGAGCGGCAGTTGCACCAAGATCCCATGCACCGACGGATCGGCGTTAAGCTGCGCGATCAGCGCGAGCAGCTCCGCCTCGGCGGTGTCTACGGCGAGCTTATGCTCATAGGAGTTCATCCCAACCTCAATGGTCTGCTTGCCCTTTGAGCGCACATAGACCTGGCTGGCCGGATCCTCACCGACCAAGACCACAGCAAGGCCCGGCGTGATCCCATGATCCGCCTTGAGCCGTGCCACATGGCCCGCCACCTTTTCGCGAACTGTCGCCGCGAAGGCTTTGCCGTCAATCACTGTTGCTGACATCTCGTGCTCCTATTGGGTGCGCCCTGGCGGGTTGCTTAGAAAAGACCTTCGATCTGACCGGCCTCATTCAGCCCGATGCTCTCGGCAGAGGGGACACGTGGCAGGCCGGGCATGGTCATGATCTCACCGCAAACGGCCACGATAAAGCCTGCGCCCGCGCTCAGCCGCACCTCGCGCACCGGCACTGAATGCCCGGTTGGTGCGCCGCGCAGGTTCGGGTCGGTTGAGAAGGAGTATTGCGTCTTGGCCATGCAAACCGGCAGATGGCCATAGCCCTGATCTTCCCACAGCTTAAGCTGATCGCGGATCTTTTGATCCATCAGCGCCTCATCCGCCCGGTAGATGCGTTTGCAGATGGTTTGGATCTTCTCCGCGAGAGGCATCTCATCAGGGTAGATCGGCGCGAAATTGGCGCTTTCCGCGTCCGCAAGCTCGGCCACTTTGGTCGCCAGATCGGCTGAGCCTTCGCTGCCCAGCTCCCAATGGCGCGACAGGATCGCCTCGGCGCCTTGCTCGGCCACATAGTCCTTGACCGCTTGGATTTCGGCGTCTGTATCGGTGACAAAATGGTTGACCGCCACCACAACCGGCACGCCAAAACTCTTGAGGTTTTCGATGTGACGGCCCAGATTTGGGCAGCCCATTTTAACCGCATCCACATTCTCAGCGCCCAGGTCGGCCTTCGCCACACCGCCATTCATCTTCATCGCCCGGATCGTCGCCACACAGACCACAACCGACGGCGCAAGACCTGCTTTACGGCACTTGATGTTCATAAACTTCTCAGCGCCCAGATCCGCGCCAAAGCCAGCCTCTGTCACAACATAATCCGCCAGCTTAAGCGCCGTTGTCGTCGCAATAACCGAGTTACACCCATGCGCGATATTGGCAAACGGCCCGCCATGCACAAAGGCAGGGTTATTCTCAAGCGTTTGTACGAGGTTTGGCTGCATTGCATCCTTCAGCAGCACGGTCATCGCGCCATCGGCCTTGATATCGCGCGCGAAGACCGGCGAGCGATCCCGACGATAGGCGACGATCATATCGCCCAGGCGCTTTTGCAAGTCAGCGATGTCTTTGGCCAAGCACAAGATCGCCATAACTTCCGAGGCCACGGTGATGTCAAACCCAGCCT
>CAYWNJ010000336.1:0-3346 GCA_964459535.1 uncultured Rhodobacterales bacterium | reverse complement strand
TTACGCCGCTCCGCCCAGCCAAATCCAAAAAGAACTGCCAGGCCACGCGGCCCGAGCGTGCGCCCCGTGTCGCTTGCCACTCAATCGCTTCGGCCCGTAAGCGCGCATCATCAATCGGCACGCTGTAGGCCGCGCAATAACCTCGGATCATGTCGAGATAGGCGTCTTGATCACAGGCGTGGAACCCCAGCCACAGCCCAAAGCGATCGGAGAGTGAGACCTTCTCCTCGACCGCTTCGGACGGGTTGATCGCGCTGGATCGCTCGTTCTCGATCATATCGCGCGGCATCAGATGCCGACGATTTGACGTCGCATAGAGCACGACATTCTCAGGCCGCCCCGCCACGCCGCCATCCAGCACCGCCTTGAGCGATTTGTAATGCGCATCGTCTTGGGAAAAGCTCAGGTCATCGCAAAATAGAACAAACCGCTCGGGCAGATCGCGCAGAACGGACAAAAGCCGACCGACCGAGGGCAGGTCTTCCCGCTGCAACTCCACCAGCTTGAGCGTCGGATATCTGGGCAGCAAGGCGCCGTGTACCGCCTTCACGAGCGAGGATTTCCCCATGCCGCGCGCGCCCCATAAGAGCGCGTTATTCGCGGGCAAACCGGCAGCAAATTGTTCGGTATTCGCCAACAAGATATCCCGCGCCCGATCAATGCCGATCAGCAAGTCCAAGGCCACGCGGGACACCTGCGCGATGGGCTCTAGCCTGTCCGGCTCGGTCTCCCAGATAAACGCCTCGGCCCGCAAATCAGGCAAGCGCGCGGGCGGCGGTGCCATCCGCTCCAGCGCCGCAGCGATCCGCTCAAGGGCCTCGGTCACTTGAACTCGTTTCCAGCGGCATCATCCTCGTCGTCGTAATAGCCATCGGCGCGCAATTGTGCCTCGCGATCCTTCTCGACCCGGGCCACTAGCCAAATTGATACCTCGTAAAGACCGTAAACGACGACGAAAAGGATCAGCTGCGTGATCACGTCTGGCGGCGTTACAAGTGCCGCAAGCACCAGGATTCCAACCATCGCGTATTTGCGGACATTGCCAAGCCCTTCGGCACTGACCAACCCCGCTTTGCCCATCAGGGTAAGCAGCACCGGCAGCTGAAAACATAACCCAAAAGCGAGAATAAACTTAAGCGTGATGTCCAAGCTTTCATTCACCTTGCCGTTAAAGACAATGGTCGGACGTGTTGTCTCTGCTGCAGGCTCGCCCCCGCCGAGGATCGTGGTGAACATCGATGAGGCATCGGCAAAACCGAGAAGAAAGGTCATCGCAAGGGGCGTGACCACAAATTGCGCAAAAGATGCGCCGAGCACAAACATAACCGGCGAGGCGATCAGAAACGGCAGGAAAGCATTCTTTTCTTTGCGGTAAAGCCCTGGCGCCACAAAGCGCCACATCTGAAAACCGATAACCGGAAAGGCAATGCCGAACCCAAAGACCATCGAAACCCGAAAGAGCGTAAAGAGATATTCCTGAGGGCTGGTATATTGAAAGGTCGGCGACGGATCGCCGAGGCTTCGCAGCGTATTCTCAATAGGCTCCAGCAGGAAGTTGAGCACATGCGCCGCGATGAACTCCCCTTGGATTGGAATAAAGAAAATCACAAGCGCGAGCAGAAATGCCACGACCGACCAGATCAGACGCATGCGCAGCTCAGCCAAATGCTCAATCAGAGGGGCCGCGCTTTCGTCCAGATTTTCTGCCTCGTCGCTCATTCATCCTCCTTCGGCGGGGTGGGCACTTTGGCCTCCAACTCTTCGGCTTTCTTCAGCGCCTCTTCGGCCTCGCGCGCTTTGCGCTCCGCCGCTGCCCGTGCGGTTGCCGCTTGGATCTTTGCCGCGTTCGCGGCGCGCTCAGCCGAAAGCTTGCCTGTCTCACTCGTCGGATCGAGATTGGTCAGCGCTGACGCTGCATCCTTCACCCCATCCATCGCCGAGCCAACCGGATTGGTCGCACTCTTCAAGGTTTGCTGGATATCGCGCATGCCGCTTTGATCAGCCGCTTGGTTCATAGCGCTCGAAAACTCGCGCGCCATCCCGCGCATCCGGCCCACGAACTGCCCGGCCTTGCGAAACACCACCGGCAAATCCTTGGGCCCGATCACAATCAGCGCGACGATGCCGATAACCAGCATCTCGGCAAAGCCAAGATCAAACATGGGCTAGGCTTTGTCTTTGTCTTGCTCAGGCGTGACATCTTTCGCCGCCTGCGCCTTTTCCTCTTCCAGCTCCGCTGTGCCCTCGTTGATGCCTTTTTTGAAGCTGGTAATGCCTTTTCCAACCTCGCCCATAAGGCTGGCAATCTTACCCCGGCCAAACAGCACTAAAACCACAACAGCAATCAGCAAAATTCCTGGCAGACCTATATTTCCCAGCATAGAAGCACTCCCTCTGCATGTCTAAGCTCTCCTCTAAGCATCAAACGCGGGCACGAAAAGGCGCTTTGCCCTTATTGGCGAACGAATGGAGCCGCTTTCGAACAAAAAAATCACCTCGCGCTCTCTCAACTGACAGGTTATTGTCAGTTGCGCCCCTCTATCAGCGGTGTATCCAAACAAAGGAGAGCACTATGACCATCACCGCAGAAATCGTAACCTTTCGCCTCGCCCCTGGCGCAGAGCCGGACATCTTTCGCCAGGCCGCCGTGGCCATGCAGCCATTTCTGACCCGCACGGGCGGCTTTATCCGCCGCACGCTCAGCGTCGATGAAGACGGGCTTTGGACGGACCATATCCTGTGGCAATCGGCAGAGGACGCGGGGCGCGCGGCTCAGGCGATTATGTCAGCGCCAGAGGCCGCCGCCTTTATGCCGTTGATTGACGAGGCTAGCACTCAGATGCGCCACGCGCAGGTCAGCTTGCAACAGGAGTAAGATGCGCCGTACGGACCGTCTTTTTGACCTTGTAAACATCCTGCGCGACGGGCGATTGCACCGCGCGCAGGACATTGCCACGCGCCTGGAGGTCTCGGTTCGCACGATCTACCGCGACATGGAGACATTGCAAGCCTCTGGCGTGCCGGTCGAGGGGGAGCGCGGCGTCGGGTATATGATCACCTCCGCCATCTCCTTGCCGCCGCTGACCCTGACGCCAGAGGAGCTAGAGGCGCTCCATCTGGGCATGGCCATTGTCGCCGAAGCCTCCGATGCGGAGCTGCGCGGCGCGGCGGCCTCTCTTGCCGTAAAGATCGAGGCCGTTCTGCCCGAGCAGACCATCGCAGAGGCAGACAAGTGGAAATTCGCCGTCTATCCCTTTGCGGATGCGGCCCGAGGTGCCGCCCATATGGGCCGTCTGCGCGCCGCCATCCGCGCGCGGCAAAAGCTGCGCCTGACCTATCATTCCAA
>CAYWNJ010000335.1:0-3363 GCA_964459535.1 uncultured Rhodobacterales bacterium | reverse complement strand
GCAGGATATGAAACCGATTGAACAGGACACGCTCTAACACACCGTCTTTTTTCCCCATCGCGGATCAAGAAACGGGGGCCGAGATCGCTCAGCGCGCCCGCGATGCCGGAGCGTTTGTGGCCGTCGCGCATCCGGAATGGAGCGGGCTGAGCCTGGACGATGCCCGCTCGATCAAAGCCGCCCATGCGATTGAGATCTACAACCACGGCTGCCAGGTCAGTGCGGACCGCGCCGAGGGGTTTTGGCACCTCGACCGGCTGCTTGAGGAAGGCCGCCGCCTAACCCTATGCGCAACGGATGATGCCCATTTTGGCGAGCCTGACCATTTTGGCGGCTGGACCATGGTCAAAGCAACCGAGAACACGCCGGATGCGCTGCTAGAGGCGCTTAAGGTCGGGCATATGTATGCCTCGACCGGGCCCGAGATCCACAATGTCGAGTGGTCCGAAAACGAGGTCTCGGTGGCCTGCAGCGCCGCCGCTGTGATCATCATCCAAGGGGCTGGCACGGCGTCAACAGCGCACCACGGTGAGAGCATCACCCGCGCCCGCTTGCCGCTTGATCGCTTTGCAAACAGCGCGTGGGTTCGGTTGACCGTTATCGACCGCGCCGGGAAGCGCGCTTGGACCAACCCGGTTTGGCGGGGCTAATATAGCGGGCCACTGAATTTTGCTCCTGTACCGGCTTGGCCCTTAGCCATCTGCAGGATGGCAACGCGCCGACCGCCCCCGTTTTGCCGGAGGCAAACCTGCGGTTTGACGGCGGCGCGTATCGCGCCACCCTCAGTCGTCTTGAGCAGAGCGGAGATTGTTAAAGATTGATATCAAAATTCAGTCGTCAGGTCATATACTGAGCTGCAAGATGTCCTAAAAATTCATAACCCCCGGATCCAGCACATTTTCCATCGAAACATAGGTCGATGTAGACGCAACATGCGGGAGTTGGGAGATCTTCTCGCCCAACACACGGCGATAATCCCCGATATCCTTGGTCCTGACCTTCAGCAAATAGTCGAACCCGCCTGCGATCATATGGCAGGATTCAACCTCGGCAATCTCTCGCACTGCCGCGTTGAACGCGCGCAGCGATTTCTCTCGGGTGTCAGAAAGCTTTACCTCGATGAACGCGATATGCTCTAGGCCCAGCTTTGATGCCGAGAGCGTTGCGCGGTATCCCGTAATCACCCCCAGCGCCTCAAGCCTTTTGACCCGCGCCGTGGTTGGGGTTTTGGACAGACCAACGCGTTGGCCAAGCGCCGTCATCGAGATCCGGCCGTCCGTCGCAAGCGCGGATAAGATCCGATTATCTAAATCGTCTGTAATTTCTTCCACTATCATAACTTACGCCTACCTAAAGCCATAAATACAGAGCATGCGCCTGCAAAAACGATCAATAAAGACGAAACGTCTATAAGCAAGATGCTAAATTGCACGCAACATCAAGGAGTCGTGCGAATGATCCAAACCAATGCAGCATGGGATAAGAACAAACGGCGGAACGAGTCCGAGGTTCTGGCCGCGCTCATCAAGACCGCGCAGTTCGACCCGACAGCGCGAAAAGCCATTGTGCAGCGTGCGACTGCGCTGGTTACGCAGATCAGAAGCGCCTCGACGCCTGGGCTGATGGAGGTCTTCCTGGCCGAATACGGTCTTTCCACCGAGGAGGGTGTCGCGCTCATGTGCTTGGCCGAGGCGCTCTTGCGCGTGCCCGACGGCGCGACGATTGACGCGCTGATTGAGGACAAGATCGCCCCATCGGATTGGTCCGCGCATCTTGGGCAGTCAAGCTCGCCCCTGGTGAACGCCTCGACCTGGGGGCTGCTGCTGACCGGGCGCGTGCTTGAGCAGACCGAGCCGGGTATCGTCCGGACCCTGCAAACGCTTGTGCGCCGCCTGGGTGAGCCGGTGATCCGAACTGCGGTAAGTGCTGCGATCAAACAGATGGGCCGGCAATTCGTGCTGGGAGAGGACATAGACGCCGCGATGCGCCGCGCGCGCGCGATGGAGGCCAAAGGATTTACCTACTCTTATGACATGCTGGGCGAGGCGGCGATGACCGCCTCTGATGCGGCGCGGTATGCAGGGGCCTATCGCGACGCGGTTGCGCAGATCGCGACGCAGTGCCGAGGTGGCGATATCACCCGAAACCCTGGGATTTCGGTCAAGCTCTCGGCACTGCATCCGCGCTATGAGGTGGCCAAATCCGCGCAAGTCATGACAGAGCTTGTGCCGGTGCTGACCGGACTCGCACGGCAAGCGGCGCGGGCGGGGATGGGGCTGAACATTGACGCCGAAGAGGCGGATCGCCTGGGGCTCTCGCTAGAGGTTATCGCGGCAACCTTGTCTGATCCCGAGTTGGCGGGCTGGGATGGCTTTGGCGTTGTGGTCCAGGCTTATGGTCGGCGCGCGGCCGACGTGATTGATGGCCTCTATCACCTGGCTCAGGCGCATAACCGGCGGATTATGGTGCGGCTTGTAAAGGGCGCCTATTGGGATACCGAAATCAAACATGCGCAAGTTCAAGGGCTGAACGACTTCCCGGTCTTTACCCGCAAAGCGGCGAGTGATGTGAGCTTTATCAGCTTGGCGCGCAGGTTATTGCAGATGACGGATCGCATTTATCCGCAATTTGCCACGCATAACGCCCATTCAGTTGCCGCCGTTTTGGAAATGGCGGAGGGTCTGCCCCGCACAGACTTTGAGTTTCAGCGCCTGCACGGGATGGGCGAGGCGCTGCACGAGATTGTGCGCGCCGAGGCGCGTACGCGGTGCCGCATCTACGCGCCTGTTGGCGCGCATCGGGATCTTCTGGCCTATCTGGTGCGCAGATTGCTGGAAAATGGGGCTAACTCATCCTTCGTCAACCAGATCGTTGACACGGCTGTGCCTGCCTCTGCCATCGCAGCTTGCCCTTTTGCGGCGCTGGAGACGGAAACGGCAAGCCATCTTAGAACAGGTGCGGACCTTTTTGCACCAGAGCGCCAGAATTCGGCAGGCTTTGACCTAAACGATGTGTCCGAGTTGGAGCGCATTGATACAGCGCGCACCCGCCCCGACTGGCTCTCAGTTGGTCCGATTATGGCAGGCTCGCCGCGCGGTGGCGCGCAGATGCCCATCACGGACCCAAGCTCGGGCGCGGAGATCGGTGAGGTGACCCTAGCTGGCAAAGAGGATGTGGAAACAGCCTTTGCAGCCGCCACGCCTTGGGCTGCCAAGCCCCACGCGCGCGCAGAGATCCTGCGGCGCGCGGCGGATCTTTACGAGGCCGGTTTTGGCGAGGCGTTTGCCCTTTTGGCGGTCGAGGCGGGCAAAACCCTAGCGGATGCGGCGGCGGAGCTGCGCGAGGCCGTCGACTTCCTGCGCT
>CAYWNJ010000334.1:0-3365 GCA_964459535.1 uncultured Rhodobacterales bacterium | reverse complement strand
TGATATCAAAATTCAGTCGTCAGGCTATCAAAAGCTTGGCCCAAAGATGCTCAATTATGATGCCGCGACGGAACATGGGTAGCGCGAGGTCGGAAGATGTGCATGATAGCGCAGGTCAGCGAAATAAAGGTCTATAAATGCGGCGCAAATTGGCGGCAGGTAATTGGAAAATGAACGGCAACGCCGCTGCATTGGAGATGATCCCGGCGCTTCCTGAAACCACGCAGACCGAAGTCTTGCTCTGCCCCCCAGCCCCGCTGATCTACCAGGCGTACCAGATCGCCCAGAGCACCGCTGTGAGGATCGGTGCGCAAGATTGCCACGCAGAGCCAAGCGGTGCCTATACCGGGGACATCTCGGCGGAGATGATTGCGAAGGCTGGCGCGTCTTATGTCATAGTAGGGCACTCTGAGCGCCGCAGCGGCCATGGCGAAGGCGACGATATGATCCGCGCAAAGATCCGTGCCGCGCAGGCGGCTGGGCTGAGTGTCATTCTTTGCATCGGCGAGGACAGCGCTCAACGCGCGGCGGGCGGGGCGCTGGAGTTTATCGCGCAGCAAATGGCCAGCGCGCTGTCGTCAGAAACCCCAACCGGCCAATTGGTGATTGCCTATGAACCGATTTGGGCCATTGGCAGCGGGCATGCGGCCACGGCCGAGCAAATCAGCGCTGCGCATGATTTTATCCGCACGCAGTTGCGCGGCTCCTTTGGCACGCAGGCCGAAGAGATCCGCCTGCTCTATGGCGGATCTGTTAATGCGCAGAATGCGACAGAGATCTTTGCGTGCAGCAATGTTGATGGCGCGCTTGTCGGCGGGGCCTCTTTGACACGCGATAAATTCGTGCCGATTATCGCCGCCCTTGATGCCGCTTGAGCGCCGCGCGCATTATTTCAAAATCACCTCAGGTCCCATAACGCTGGTCGGCAACCAGATCGAAATCGCCGGGATATAGGTCACCATAATCAGGAAAATGAACAGAACGCCGGTGAAGGGCAGCGCCGCCTTAACCACGCGCATCATCGGCATCCCCGCCACGCCCGAGGTCACAAAGAGGTTGAGCCCCACAGGCGGCGTGATCATCCCAATTTCCATATTCACCACCATGATGATCCCGAGGTGAATGGGATCAATCCCAAGCTCAATCGCAATCGGGAAAACCAGCGGCGCCACGATGACAAGCAGGCCAGACGGCTCCATAAACTGCCCGCCGATCAGCAAAATTACATTCACCAAGATCAGGAAGGACCACCATTCGAGCCCCGCATCCAGCAGCGCCGCTGCGATCTGTTGCGGCACCTGCTCTTCGGTCAACACATGCTTGAGGATCAGCGCGCAGGCGATGATAAACAGCAAGGTCACCGTGAGTTTCCCCGCCTCAAAGAATGCGTTCTTCGTGTCCCGGTGCCAAAATACGGTCACCAGCGCCCAAGGCTTTTCGAGCAGCGACAGGTTCCGCCCGTCGCCTTTGCTATGCAAAGGCCCCATATCCCGGTAGACAAAGCTGGCGACGAAAAAAGCATAGACAGCCGCCACGGCAGCCGCCTCGGTCGGGGTGAACACGCCGCCATAGATCCCGCCCAAGATGATCCCAATCAACAAAAGGCCCGGAAAGGCAAAAAGCCCAGAGAGGCCGATCTCTTCCCAGCCCAGCCAATCGCCCTTTGGCAGCGCTCGGCGCACCGCAATCACATAGATGGTGATCATCAGCATCAACCCGGCCAGCAACCCCGGAACGACGCCCGCAAGAAACATCCGCCCGACGGAGACATCCACCGCAGAGGCGTAAACAACCATCACAATTGAGGGCGGGATCAAAATCCCCAGCGTGCCCGCATTGGCGATCACACCAGCAGCGAAATCCTTGGTATAGCCCACCTGGCGCATCCCAGCGATGACAATCGTGCCAATCGCCACCACTGTTGCAGGCGAAGACCCGCTGAGCGCGGCAAAGAGCATACATGCAAACACCCCCGCGATCGCCAGACCGCCCGGAAAATGTCCGACGCAAGCTATCGAAAAGCGGATGATGCGCTTGGCCACCCCGCCTGTGCTCATAAAGGTCGAGGCAAGGATGAAAAACGGGATCGCCAGCAAGGTGTAGTGCCCCGCCATGGCTTGGAAGAGCGAATTGGCAATCGACGCAAGCGACGCGTCGGAAAAGAGCAACAAAAACACAATGGAGGAAAACCCAAGGCTTACCGCAATTGGAACGCCGATTAGCATCAGGCCAATCACCATCGCAAAAAGCAGAACGACATCCATAGCTTTAATCCTTGCCCGCTTGCATGCGCGCGCTTTCCACCTCGTCCTCAACCTCATGACTGACGATCAGGCTTTGGCTCTCTCCGGTCCAAATCCTCCAGGTCGCTTGCACAAAGCGGAACAAAAGCAGCGCCATACCAAAGGGCAGGATGGCGTAGGGGATAAAGCGCGGGATTTTCTCATAGGCCTCCCCTTCATTCATCAACGGCTCGATCCAGCGCAACCAGTCGGGATGGGGGATGTCGATCACCTCATACCACCCGCGATAGGAGGTGCGGCGCATCTCTTCGAAACCGCTGGGAAACCAGCGCCCGGTTGTCTGCGGCAGATTGGCGAAATTCGCCCAATAATCCCAGGCGCCTTTCAGCATGAGCGCGGCAAAGGCGATGCAAATCAGCCCGGCGATCAGCCCAAAAACCCGGCGCCCGGCAGGCCCAAAAAGGTTAATGACCGCATCAACGCCGAGATGAGAGGTTGTCTTGACCGCATAAGAGGCGCCAAAAAGCACCAGCCACGCGAAAAGAAAACTGACCATTTCCAGCCCCCAAATCAGGCCGGTATTAAACCCATAGCGCAGGATCACATTGACAAATGTAATCACCGTCATCGCAGCGAGAAGAAGAGCAATAACCGTCTCTTCAAGCTCGTGAACGGCCCGCGCAACAGCAGATTTTGGCTGATAAGACGACGCCATGATGCGCTCCTACGAAAGACGCAGCCCCTTTCACCGGGGCTGCGCACAGAGTGGCTCAGTTGCTCAGCGATGCATTAATCGCTTGGGCCGCATCAATGTTGTCTTGGCCAACATCATCCTTGAACTGGTCCCAAACCGGCTTCATCACCGCAACCCAGGCGTCGCGCTGCGCGGGGGTAAGCTGGCGCACGGTGCCGCCTGCGGCGATGATTGCAGCCTTGGCTTCTTCGTTCACGCGGGTAGACTCGCCATTGCGCGTGGCCGTGACCTCATCAATGATGGTTTTAAGCTGGGCGCGTGTCCCCTCTTCCAACCCTTCCCACCAATCGACATTGGTGACCAGCAGATAGTCAATGATCCCGTGATTGGTTTCGGTGACACCGTCCTGAACTTCGAAGAACTTCTTG
>CAYWNJ010000333.1:0-3395 GCA_964459535.1 uncultured Rhodobacterales bacterium | reverse complement strand
GGTTCATAAACCACTGACGGGAACGCAGATCTTCTTTATTGATTTTGCGCGCCATATTCCCCCCTTTTTAGCAGTTCCATATCCCACACAACAGCATGCCCTCCCGCTTGGCAATGGCGCGGATTGGAGGAAGGGCGCAATGGAAAAATCCAAGTTCGCTTTTCCTCCGTCAGAGCAACGCAATTTCTCGCATGTTGCGCGCCGCATCGAAACCAAAGGGTGAGCCTGCAATCCTTAGCGAGAAAACTTCTTATGCTTCATGCGCTTAGGCTCAAGCGCATCGGCCCCCAGGCGGCGCTTTTTGTCGTCCTCATAATCTTCGAAATTCCCCTCAAACCACTCAACATGCGCCTCGCCCTCAAAGGCTAGAATATGTGTGCAGATCCGGTCCAAGAAAAAGCGGTCGTGGCTGATCACCACCGCGCAGCCTGCAAAGTCAACCAGCGCATCCTCTAAGGCGCGCAAGGTTTCAACATCCAGATCATTGGTCGGCTCATCCAAAAGCAGAACATTGCCGCCATCTTTTAGCAGCCTAGCCATATGCACCCGGTTCCGCTCGCCCCCCGAGAGCAGAGAGACTTTCTTTTGCTGATCCCCACCCTTGAAGTTAAACGACGAGCAATAAGCGCGCGAATTCACCTGGGCATCTCCCAGCTCAATCAGCTCTGCCCCGCCTGAAATCGCCTCCCAAACCGTGTCGCCCGCCGCTAAGTCATCGCGCGACTGATCAACATAAGAGAGCTTCACCGTATCGCCATAATCAACAACACCCGCATCCGGGTCGAGCTGACCCGTCAACATCTTGAACAAGGTCGATTTACCCGCACCGTTCGGCCCAATCACCCCGACGATGCCTCCGGGCGGGAGCGAGAAATCCAGCCCCTCGATCAACAGCTTATCGCCCAGAGCTTTGCTCAGGCCACTGACCTCGATCACCTTATCTCCAAGGCGTGGCCCATTGGGAATAACGATCTGCGCGCGCGTGATCTTTTCGCGCTCCGACTGGCTGGCAAGCTCATTATAGGCGTTGATCCGCGCCTTTTGTTTCGCCTGCCGTGCCTTCTGGCCTTGGCGCATCCAATCCAGCTCGCGCTCAAGGGTCTTTTGGCGGCTCTTATCCTCGCGCGCCTCCTGCGCAAGCCGCTTGGCCTTTTGCTCAAGCCAACTTGAATAGTTGCCCTCGTAGGGAATCCCCCGGCCCCGGTCGAGCTCTAGGATCCAGCCGGTAATGTCGTCCAGGAAATAGCGGTCATGGGTGACGATCAAGATCGTACCTTTGTAATCCATCAAATGCTGCTGCAGCCATGCAATCGTCTCAGCATCCAAGTGGTTGGTTGGCTCGTCCAAGAGCAGCATATCGGGCGCCTCAAGCAAAAGCTTACACAGCGCCACGCGCCACCGCTCACCGCCCGAGGCCGTTCCGACCGCCGCCGCGTGCCGCGGGCAGCGCAGCGCCTCCATCGACACATCAATCTGCGCGTCGAGATCCCAGAGGTTCTCTGCATCAATCTGGTCTTGCAGCGCGCCCATCTCGTCCGCGGTCTCATCCGAGTAGTTCATCGCCAATTCATTGTAGCGGTCCAAGATCGCCTTTTTCTCGGCCACGCCCAGCATGACATTGTCCCGCACACTCAGCGTCTCATCAAGCTGCGGTTCTTGCGGCAGATAGCCCACTTTGGCCCCTTCTGCCGCCCAAGCCTCGCCCGAGAAATCTTTGTCGAGCCCGGCCATGATCTTCATCAGCGTTGACTTACCCGCGCCGTTGACGCCAACAACACCGATTTTCACACCGGGAAGAAAGTTTAGGTTTATGTTTTCAAATGTCTTTTTCCCGCCCGGATAGCTTTTTGACACCCCGGACATGTAATAAACATATTGATACGCGGCCATGGGTACTTCTCCGTTTGGGCTATGAACGGCTTTGTTCTAGGCAGGGTTCAGCAAAAGGGCAAGCGGACACGCCGCCTTGACAAGCGCGCAGGGCGCTGGCCAATGGGCCCATGTTCAGCGGTTTTCCATACGCCAGACCCGGCCAAGCGATTGGCCTTTTTGGGGGCTCGTTCGATCCCGCCCATGCCGCCCATGCGTATCTGACGCGGTGCGCTTTGTCCCGCTTTGGGCTGGCTCAGGTTTGGTGTCTTGTGAGCCCTGGCAACCCCCTTAAAACGCAGGGCCCCGCGCCGCTCGCGCAGCGCATGTGCCGCGCTCAGGTTGAGCTTGACCACCCCCGCGTTGTTGTCAGCGATCTTGAGGCACGGCTGGGCACGCGCTACACGGCTGAGACAATACACGCGCTCAAGGCGCGTTACCCGGGTGTGCGCTTTGTTTGGATCATGGGCGCGGATAACCTCGCGCAATTGCCCTTGTGGCGCAATTGGCAAGGGATCATGGCTGAGGTACCTTTGGGCGTTCTTGCGCGGCCTGGATTTAGCCTTTCTGCCAGGCTCAGCCGCCCCGCGCGTCTCTATGCGCGCCATCGCGTTACGGCCCGGTGTTTGGCCGCTGCCAAAGCGCCCGCCTGGTGTTTTGCCAATATTCCAATGACCACACTCTCCTCAAGCTCAATCCGCGCGCGCGGCGATTGGAGCCGTGCAGCGCATTCTGACGGCCGTTCACAATCGTCTGAGATCGCCGCGCAGGCCCCGCCACCGCTTGGCGCGGACGTCGATGAAGGGTAGCATCTTCCCATGCTGCGCCCTTTTTCCAGACGTGCATTCCTCAGCGCCCTCGCCGCGACCTGCGCGAGCCATGCCCTTGCGGCACCGCTAGAGCGCTCACTCCGCCCACGTTTACGCGGACAAAGAGCCACCCCGGATCCGCAAGAGCTGATCAGCGCCGCCAAACTAGGCGGACACGTCCAATTTCAAGCGGCTGATCTGCGCACAGGCCGTGTTTTGGAGGCAGGCGGAACCTCTACCGCCCTGCCCCCTGCGTCGGTTACCAAGGTGCTGACAGCCCTTTATGCGCTCGACACATTTGGGCCATCCCATCGGTTTGAAACGAGATTGATGGTCACAGGTCCAATATCAAATGGCCGGTTGAATGGTGATTTGATCTTGGTCGGGGGCGGCGATCCAACGCTGAATACGCGCGGGTTGGCTGCGCTGGCCCGTGCGCTAAAGCAGGCTGGGCTAAGAGAGATCACTGGCGCTTTCCGGGTCTTTGATGCAGCGCTTCCACGGGTCAAAACCATTGACCCCGAGCAACCTGACCACGTTAGCTATAGCCCCGCCATCGCGGGCATCGCGCTGAATTTCAACCGCGTGCATTTCGAATGGGCGCGCAGTGCAGGGGCCTATTCGGTGATGCTGAGTGCGACCGATATCGACTACAAACCCGCTGTTTATAGCTCGGAAATGCGCATCGTCGATCGGCAGGCTCCCGTCTACACCTAT
>CAYWNJ010000332.1:0-3395 GCA_964459535.1 uncultured Rhodobacterales bacterium | reverse complement strand
TCTTTGTTAAATTGAATTCAAATCCGCTTCCTCTCGGCTTTGCCTCGAACGCGCATTTGAATGCTTCATTTTTTCGTTTGAACACCGCAAGCTGCAAAAGAGTGGCAGTGCTTAACCGTATTGTCATAAGCTAAGGTCAGGTTCTCGCAGAGCCTGAGTCGTGATGCAGAGGAGGTCGGCATGAGTACACCCCAAGAACCCTCATTCCGTGAGAGTGTGGATTTGATGTTTAACCGCGCGGTTGCGCTGATGGACTTGCCGCCTGGGTTGGAAGAGAAAATTCGCGTCTGCAACGCGACCTATACGGTACGGTTTGGTGTGCGGTTGCGTGGGCAGATCCATACCTTTACCGGCTACCGGGCCGTTCATTCAGAACATATGGAGCCGGTCAAAGGCGGTATTCGATTTGCGACCGCCGTTAATCAGGATGAGGTTGAGGCGCTGGCGGCGCTTATGACCTATAAATGCGCGCTGGTTGAGGCGCCGTTTGGCGGCTCTAAGGGTGGGCTTTGCATTGATCCGCGCAAATACGACGGGGATGAGCTTGAGCGTATTACCCGCCGCTTTGCCTATGAGCTGATCAAGCGCGATATGATCAACCCGGCGCAGAACGTTCCCGCGCCCGATATGGGAACGGGCGAGCGTGAGATGGCTTGGATTGCGGATCAGTACAAGCGCATGAACACGACGGATATCAACGGGGTCGCTTGTGTGACGGGCAAACCGCTGGGCGCGGGCGGTATTCAGGGCCGGACCGAGGCGACGGGGCGCGGTGTTCAATATGCGCTGCGCGCGTTCTTCCGGGATGGCGAGGGGTTGCGCAAGGCTGGGATGTCGGGCGAACTCGGTGGCAAATCGGTAATCGTGCAGGGTCTGGGGAATGTTGGATATCACGCTGCCAAGTTCCTCTCGGAAGAGGATGGCTGCCGGATCATCGCGATCATCGAACGCGATGGAGCTCTGACCAACCCGGATGGGTTGGATATAGACCGCGTGCGGGATTGGATCGCGTCGCATGGCGGCGTATCGGGCTATCCAAATGCAACCTATGTCGAAAATGGTGCGGCTGTTCTTGAGGAAGAGTGTGACATCCTTATCCCCGCCGCGCTGGAAGGTGTGATCAATCTGAGCAATGCGGCGAATATCAAGGCACCTCTCATCATTGAGGCGGCGAATGGTCCTGTGACCGCGGGCGCGGACAATATCTTGCGCGAAAAGGGCACGGTGATCATTCCAGATATGTACGCGAATGCGGGCGGGGTCACGGTCTCTTATTTCGAATGGGTCAAGAACCTCAGCCATATTCGGTTTGGCCGTATGCAGCGCCGCCAAGAAGAGGCGCGGCATCAATTGGTTGTCGATGAGCTTGAGCGGCTTTCGGATCAAATGGGGGATCGCTGGTCGCTTGATCCGGAGTTCAAGGAAAAGTACCTGCGCGGTGCGGGTGAGTTAGAGCTGGTCCGATCTGGCCTCGATGATACGATGCGCACGGCGTATGACTCGATGGCTCAGGTCTGGCATACGCAAGATGCGGTGGATGATTTGCGGACGGCGGCTTATCTGGTGTCCATTGCCAAGGTCGCGGGGAGCTACGAGGCGAAGGGTCTTTAGGGCCCTTCTGCCCACAGCGTGCCGCTGATCATTCCAAAAGCTTGACCTCACCGCAGCTCTGCCTTAACAGGCGCCATCCGCTTGCCTTGGATTCGATCTGGGGCGATTTCTTTGCGGTGTCGTTGGGGACCCTCGGGGCCCTTTATCCATAGCGCTGGGACCTCTCGGCGCGTTTAGCTAAACGGAAGACAGCAACATGGCACTCAAGTCGTACAAGCCGACGACGCCGGGCCAGCGCGGGCTGGTACTGATCGACCGTTCGGAGCTGTACAAAGGCCGTCCGGTCAAATCCCTTACCGAGGGTTTGACCAAATCAGGTGGCCGTAACAACACCGGACGGATCACGGCGCGTCGCCGTGGTGGGGGGGCAAAGCGCCTCTACCGCGTGGTAGATTTCAAACGCACCAAGATGGATGTGGCGGCCACGGTCGAGCGCATCGAATATGACCCGAACCGGACAGCGTTCATCGCGCTGGTGAAATACGAAGATGGTGAGCAAGCCTATATCCTGGCACCGCAGCGTCTTGCGGTTGGGGATCAGGTGCTCTCGGCCTCCAAGGCCGATATCAAGCCTGGGAATGCGATGCCCTTTAGCGGCATGCCCATCGGCACAATTGTACACAACATTGAGCTTAAGCCCGGAAAGGGTGGCCAGATCGCGCGGGCGGCTGGGACCTATGCGCAGTTTGTGGGCCGCGATGGCGGTTATGCGCAGATCCGCCTTAGCTCGGGCGAGCTGCGCCTGGTACGCCAGGAATGCATGGCGACGGTTGGCGCGTTCTCGAACCCTGACAACTCGAACCAGAACATGGGTAAGGCAGGCCGGATGCGCCACAAGGGCAAGCGTCCCTCTGTGCGCGGTGTGGTTATGAACCCGATTGATCACCCGCATGGCGGCGGCGAAGGTCGGACCTCGGGTGGACGCCATCCGGTGACGCCTTGGGGCAAGCCGACCAAAGGGGCCAAGACCCGGAACAAGAACAAAGCGTCCTCGCGGCTTATCATCCGCTCCCGGCACGCCAAGAAGAAAGGGCGCTAGATATGTCTCGCTCTGTATGGAAAGGGCCTTTTGTCGACAGCTATGTGCTGAAAAAGGCCGAGAAGGCGCGCGAAAGTGGCCGCAACGAGGTGATCAAGATTTGGTCCCGCCGCTCGACAATCCTGCCGCAATTTGTCGGCCTCACTTTTGGCGTTTACAACGGACAAAAGCATATCCCGGTGAATATCACCGAGGAAATGATTGGCCAGAAATTTGGTGAGTATTCGCCGACGCGGACCTATTACGGTCACGCCGCAGATAAGAAGGCCAAACGCAGATGAGCAAGGACAAGAACCCGCGCCGCGTCGCCGATAACGAGGCGATGGCAAAAACGCGCATGCTAAAGACCTCGCCGCAAAAGCTGAACCTTGTGGCGGCGATGATCCGGGGTAAGAAGGTGGATAAGGCGTTGACCGATCTGACCTTTTCGAAAAAGCGTGTGGCGCAAGACGTCAAGAAATGTCTTCAGTCGGCAATTGCAAATGCCGAAAACAATCACAACCTGGACGTGGACGAGTTGATCGTTGCGGAGGCTTGGGTGGGCAAAAACCTGACCATGAAACGCGGTCGCCCGCGTGCGCGTGGTCGGTATGGCCGGATCTTCAAGCCGTTTGCCGAGATCACCATCAAAGTCCGCCAAGTTGAGGAGGCCTCCTGATGGGTCAGAAAGTTAATCCCGTCGGCATGCGTTTGCAGGTCAACCGCACCTGGGACAGCCGCTGGTACGCCGATACCAAAGACTATG
>CAYWNJ010000331.1:0-3405 GCA_964459535.1 uncultured Rhodobacterales bacterium | reverse complement strand
CCGGGGGGCGGTCTGGCTTTCGCCCGGCGGCCTGCGGCCTTGACTCCGGGCGGGGCGCTTTGCGGTAATATCCGCTCGCGGCCGATTGTGTCTCAGCTTCAAACCGAAGTGCTACAGTATCGGGCACGCGTCCTCCTGCCCCACGGTGGGCGCGTTCCGTGCCCACCCGGACGGACGCTTAGCGTTTAGCTCACATGAGGGCGATTCACAGCAACGCGCTTGTCCCAGATTGAGGCCTCTGGGCCCTAAGCGCCCTCCGGCGTTCGAAGCGCGGGTATATGCTTGAGAACGCCTTGCGGCGCAAACGGTCGAATGCCTATCGCTATTCCGCAGCTTTGGGCGTAAGCAGCAAGAATGATCAACACCGTTCTTCCTCTGGCGCAGGCATCGAGCTTGCCGCTTTGGCGTCGGCCTATCACATTGCTGTTTGTTATGGCGATTGCGATGCCGATTGCCTTTAACACTTGGGCGGCGCTTTTGAACAACTTTGTCGTCGAAGTTGCAGCGTTTGATGGCCTTGATATCGGCTGGCTTCATTTCATCCGCGAGATCCCCGGTTTCCTGGCCGTTGGTGTGATCTTTATCATTATGTTTATGCGCGAGCAGCTGCTCGGACTTCTGTCATTGGTCCTGCTTGGCGTGGCGACGGCTTTGACGGCGCAGTTCCCAACTTTGGGCGGGATATTGGTGCTGACCCTGCTCAGCTCCATCGGGTTTCATTATTTCGAAACCGTGAACCAATCGCTGCAACTTCAATGGTTGAGCAAAGAGCAAGCGCCAAAGATGCTCGGTTGGCTCTTGTCCGCCGGATCGGCTGCAACCTTTGTGGTCTATCTGACGATCTTTGTTCTGTGGAAACCTCTCGGGCTGACCTACAACCTTGTTTACATGGTTGGCGGGCTTGTGACGGCTGCGCTCGCCTTATTCGCGATGCTGAGCTATCCCACCTATGCTGCGCCCGTGCCGCAGAAGAAAGAGTTGATCCTGCGCGAGCGGTATTGGCTCTATTACGCACTACAATTTATGGCCGGGGCCCGGCGTCAGATCTTTATGATTTTTGCCGGCTTTATGATGGTCGAAAAATTCGGCGTCGAAGTGCATGAGTTAACCCTGCTTTACTTGATCAACCTGGTGATCAATATGATCGTCGCGCCGCTCCTCGGTCATATCGTGGCACGATATGGCGAGCGGAACACGCTGGGCGTTGAATATATCGGCTTGGTTCTGGTGTTCCTGGCCTATGGCGGCATCTACTATGCGGGCTGGGGGCTGATGGTGGCCGCCGTGCTTTATGTCATTGACCATATATTCTTTGGGCTTGCGCTGGCGCTTAAGACTTATTTCCAAAAGATTGCGGATCCCGCGGATATCGCTCCAACTGCCGCCGTTGCTTTCACAATCAATCATATCGCAGCGGTTGCGCTGCCCGTGCCCCTAGGGTTGCTTTGGTTGATTTCCCCCGCAGCAGTTTTCTTTGTCGCAGCAGGACTGGCGGGAGTTTCCTTTACATTGGCGATGCTGATCCCACGCAATCCCGCCCCTGGGCGCGAGACGATTTTTGCGCGCGCGACATCTGCCCCTGCGGAATAGGGTGCGGGCCATGCAAGAGGGGCGCTTTCTGACCGGCTCGACCATGGGGCATGTCGCGCGGATGACGGCTACGGGTGCCTTTGGCATCACGTTTGTTTTCCTCGTAGATGCGGCCAACCTCTTTTGGCTGTCACAACTCGGCACGCCCAAGCTGGTCGCGGCGATTGGGTTTGCTTATGCGATCCAGTTCTTCTCGGTCTCGATTGGGGTCGGGCTGATGATCGCAGCCACCGCGCTGATCTCGCGCAGCATTGGCCAGGGCGCGCGGGAACGCGCGCGCGCGCAAGCGGCGGCGAGTGTTGTGATCGCGTGCGGGCTGCAAGCGATTGTGGCCTTGATTGTCGTCCTCCTGCGTAAACCGCTCGTGGGCCTGGCAGGCGCTGAGGGAGAGACGGCCGAGCTTGCGGCGCGCTATCTGCTCTTTACGATCCCAAGCCTCGTGCCAATGGCTGTGGCGCTGATCGGCTCGGGCACCTTGCGCGCGGATGGCCTGGGCGCCAAGGCGATGTATGTCACGCTGTTCTCGGGCATGTTCCTCATGGTGATCGACCCGTTCCTGATCTTGCGATATGGGCTTGACGGGGCGGCTATCGGGCTGATCCTCTTTCGTTTTTGCCTCATGGGGCTGGCTCTCTATTTTGCAGCTTACCAGGAGCGGCTGATTGCCTTTCCGACCCGCGCCATGGTTCTTGCGGCGGTTGCGCCGTTTCGAGTTATCGCGATCCCTGCCATTTTGACCCAAATGTCGACGCCTATGGGCAATTATCTACTGACGACCGTTATGGCTTGGTTTGGCGATGACGCGGTGGCGGCTTGGGCGATTGTCTCGCGCCTGACCGTTTTGGTCTTTGGCGGGATCTTTGCGCTTTCGGGGGCGATTGGCGGTATTTTTGGCCAGAACTTTGGGGCAGGGCAGTATGACCGGCTGCGCAGCACCTACCGCGATGCGCTTATATTCTGTCTGGTTTACACCCTTTTGGCTTGGGCCGTGATGGCCTCTGCCACGCCTCTGCTTCTGCAAGCGTTTGATTTAACCGGGCAGGGGGCGGACGTGCTGTCGGCGTTTACGACGATCGGCGTGGGCGGCTTTGTCTTTGTTGGCGCCCTCTTTGTCTCAAACGCGGCATTTAATAATCTTGGCAAGCCCGCCCGCAGCACCCTTGTCAATTGGCTCAAGGATGCGGCGCTGAGCTGGCCCGCCGCCGCGCTCTTGGGCGGTGTGTTTGGCGCGGCTGGGGTTATTTACGGCCAGGCGATTGCAGGCGCCTTCGCGGGCCTGATCGCGGCGCTCTGGGGCTGGGTGTTTGTCAAAGGCTTAGGGCCGCGCAGCGCCACGGATTTGCGCGCCCCGCGCCCCTATCCCAACCCCGACCGCTACCGGATCCGCTGATGTCAACCTTCACCGCCTTTACCACCCTGCCTGGAAAGGCCGCTGCCGAGCGTCTTGGCGCGGCCATTGAGACCTTAGACCCCGCACCAACCGGGGTGGGGGTGTTTGAAGTCGAAGACCAATCCGGCACTTGGGAGGTCGGCGGCTATTTCGAGGCTGCGCCTGATGAAACCGCACTTGCGCTCTTGGCCGCCGCCCTGGGCGCCGCGCCTTTTCGGATCTCTGAATTGCCGGAGACCGATTGGGTCGCGCATGTCAAGCGCACGCTTGCCCCGGTGGCGGCAGGGCGGTTTTTTGTCCACGGCACCCATGATGCGGATAAAGTGCCTGCGCAATCGCTGCCGCTCTTGATCGAAGCCTCCATGGCCTTTGGCACAGGTCATCATGGGACGACACTCGGATGTCTGACGGCCTTCAATCGGCTG
>CAYWNJ010000330.1:305-3414 GCA_964459535.1 uncultured Rhodobacterales bacterium | reverse complement strand
GGTCAGTCTTCCTGTATGAGAAACAAGATGGCGGTGATGAAGTGCTGCGCAAGCGGCTGCGCGAGTTGGCCAATGAACGGCGGCGGTTCGGCTATCGGCGGCTTCATATCCTGCTCCAGCGTGAAGGCGTCGAGGTGAACCACAAGAAGCTGTTCCGGCTCTACCGCGAAGAACGGTTAACAGTCCGTAAACGGGGCGGACGCAAGCGCGCGCTTGGCACGCGCGGGCCCATTCTCGTGCCGGATAGCCCAGATAAAAGATGGTCACTGGACTTCGTATCGGACATGTTCACCGACGGTCAGCGCTTCCGCATCCTTTGCATCGTAGATGATTATACGCGAGAGGCCTTGGCAACGGTCGTGGATCGGTCTCTGTCCGGCGCACGGCTGACCAGAGAACTGGACAACCTCATAGAGCGACGCGGACGGCCTGATATGATCGTATCCGACAACGGCACGGAGATGACGTCTCACGCTGTGCTGAGATGGTGCCAGGATACCGGGACAGCTTGGCATTACATCCAACCCGGCAAACCCATGCAGAATGCCTTTGTGGAGAGCTTCAATGGCAGGCTGCGTGACGAATGCCTCAACGAGCATCTCTTCGAAAATCTCGCCGAGGCCAAACACATCATCGAAACATGGAGGATCGATTACAACACACAACGACCCCACACATCGCTCAGGGGCCTGACGCCCAGCGTCTTCGCCCAAACCCACCGCAGCACCCGCCCGGCTTCGCTTGAGCTCCACAAAGGCTACGCTCAACCGGGCTTGACCCCAAACTCACAAACAGAAAGAAACAGCAACGGATTCTACAACTGAACGGCCCGGATCAGGGGGCAAGGTCAGCGAAATTGGCTGCTGCCTAAACTGGAAATCAACTGAACAAGAACGTTACGGTAGGTGACATCGTCCGATGCAAAAAACCGAAGGAGCCCACGATTTAGCAGATAGGCGCGCGTGTTTCTCGGCAAGGCCATTGAATTGGCAGGCTTGTCCGCAAGGCATTTGGTCAAGGTGCTACCGGTTCATGACAAAGATCTCTCAAGACCCCTCAATGCCATTTCCAACTGTGCGATGCCTTGCCGCAATAAGGGCAGCAAGGCGTCACGCCGGTTATCTGTCAGATCGTTTTTGGGCAGCGCCAGCGCTATTGATCCGTCTGGATCCGTCCCATCCCCAAAAAACGGCATCGCAATGCTGGAGACATCATTCTCGAACGTATTGCGAGTCTGAGAGAAGCCCTGCGCTGAGAATGTCTTGATTGACGCCAGCAATTCCGCTTTCGACGTCACAGTGGCTTCGGTAATTTTTTCGCGGTGGAGGTTAAGAAGCTTGTCCCGCGTTTCCGAGCTGGCGAAGGACAAAAAGGCCAATCCGGACGCCGTCGCGTGGTATACAAGAGGCTGAGACGGGATGATATTGATAACGTTCCCGCGCCGCGGAAGCCGGTGCGCAATCGTCGTCATCCCAAATTCGCCCGGCACGCTGATATGCACGGTTTCATTTGCCGCTTCGACAAGCCAATCGCACACCTCCTGCGCAGCCCGGACGATTGGAACAGTCGCCTCTCGGATGCGAGCGAGGCGCAAGAAGCCGTTTCCAAGCCTGTATTTTCTGGTTTCCGCAACCTGTTCGATGAACCCATTTTTTGACAAAGCGACCAGTAAACGTCGTGTGGCTGCCTTGTCCAATTCAGCAAGGCGCGCCAGTTCGTTTAGCCCGATCTCGGTCTTTTCCAACGAGAATTGGTTCAAAACTGAAAAGGCTTTGTCGACGGTTTTCATTCCAGCGCTCTCATGAAAGGTATGTTTGAATCTCAAACATCTACACCTGTGTTGTCAATAATGAACCACCCGGTTCCGTCGACCGCTACAACGTTCAACGCGCGCTTCGAACATCGCGGTGCCGGATGGGTCTTCCAGATAGCAGAATCGACCACGCGGCGTTGTTTGACGCCGTGTACCGTCCACCGATCACCTTTAAAACAGCATTGGCGTTTCGCGTTTGAAGACACCGGTGTCTGGGACATCTCCAATCAAGCGTCGCGCCTCGGCATGGCCTGAGAATACCGCGGCTTGAATAATGCCTGGCGCCAAACAATCACCGACACCAGAGACTTTGCCCGTCATCCCTTCAGCCGCCTTCAGCGTGTTCAGCAAGCCGTCTTGCGGCGTTCGGGCACCGACCATGATCAGATTTTTGGCCTCAATCGCGGGCAAGGCCCGACCGGTGTCCGATCGCGCAACTTTCAGCGCGTTGCCGGTCCAGGCCGTGGCCGTCACATTTGGATGCATCTCTACCCCAAGCTCGATCATCTGATCCAACACACGCGGGCTTTCGAGGGTATAACCCATCCATTCGGCGATGGAGGGCAGCGGACATACAAGATGCACCTCATGCCCTTGCGCCGCTAAATGTCCGGCCAGGACGTTGCCCATGTAATAATGGTCGTCGTCATAGACTGCGATGGGGCCGTCAAACTGGGCGTTACCCATGACGTCATCTGGTGTCAGTGCATGGCCAGCAAAGCCGGGAATATGATCGAACTCCGTCGCCCCTGCCCCGTCGTCGCGCCAACGTGCACCAGTGGCGATGATGATATTGTCCGCCTCAAAGTCAGCCACATCATCCGCACCGATTTCGCTCTCAGCATAAAGCGACACGTTGCCCATTTGTTGCAGCTGGTACAGGCGGTAGTCCTTGACACGCCCCCAGGCCGACAGGCCCTTAAGCTGGCTTTCCTTTAGCACGCGCCCGCCAAATTCAGAGCTGCGTTCAGCCACGGTCACCTGGTGCCCGGCCCGCGCCAATGTCAGCGCACATTCCAGGCCAGAGGGACCAGCCCCAATGATCAGCGTATTGTCGCGCGAAGGCGCTTGTGGGATGATCTCAGGATGCCAGCCGCGTCGCCATTCCTGACTGATGGTCGGGTTTTGCGTGCACATCAGTGGGACGGAGTAGGCGTCAGATGACACACAGACATTGCAGCCGATGCACTCGCGGATGTCGTCGATGCGGCCTTCCTTGATCTTGTTGGGCAGAAACGGGTCCGCGATAGAGGGTCGCGACGCTCCGATCAGGTGGAACTCACCGGATTTGACGAG
>CAYWNJ010000330.1:0-295 GCA_964459535.1 uncultured Rhodobacterales bacterium | reverse complement strand
CCATTGTATCGGGGGACGTATACCGCCCCACGCCGACCACGGGCTTCGTGGTGATCTGGCTGACATAGTTGGTGTACTTTTCCTGATGGCCTTCGTCGTCGAAGCGCGAGGTCCCGCTGTCACGCGGCCAGGAGGCAACGTTAACATCCCAAAGGTCCGGCACCTCGGCCAAGGCCTCGATCACCGCGCGGGCTTCGTTGTCGTAGGTAAGAGGTGAGCCGGACTTGAAATCATGGGCGGGGATGCGGACGGCGACGGCCACCTCGCCTGCCGCTTCCTCCATGGTGTCATCCAA
>CAYWNJ010000329.1:0-3416 GCA_964459535.1 uncultured Rhodobacterales bacterium | reverse complement strand
CGGAGCCCGGTGGCCCGTTTGGCGCCGCTCACGGTGGGCGGGGTCGTCGTCTCCAACGCGACGCTACATAACGAGGATTACATTGCCGGGCTGGGTGCCTCTGGCACTGTCATTCGCGGTGGCAAAGACATCCGGCCTGGCGATTGGGTGCAAGTTTACCGCGCAGGTGATGTGATCCCCAAGGTTGCAGATGTTGACCTCTTGAAGCGCCCCGCAGACGCGCAGCCTTACGCGTTTCCAGACCGCTGCCCGGAATGTCAAAGCCCTGCCCTGCGCGCCCCCGGCGATGCGGTGCGGCGGTGCAGCGGCGGTATGATCTGCCCGGCGCAACAGGTAGAGAAACTCAAACACTTCGTCTCGCGCGGCGCGTTTGACATTGCGGGCCTGGGGCGCAAACAGGTCGAGCAATTTTACACAGATGGCTGGATTGCCGAACCTGCCGACATCTTCCTATTGCAAAAGCGCTTTGGCGCAGGCCTACGGCAACTTCAGAATCGAGAGGGCTGGGGCGAGAAGTCGGCGGATAATCTCTTTGAAGCCATCTCGGAGGCGCGCGCACAGCCGCTGGACCGGGTGATCTTTGCCTTGGGTTTGCGCCATGTGGGCGAGGCCGCCTCGACCATACTTGCGCGCCATTATGGCACTTGGGAGACCTTTGCGCAGGCGATGAGCGAGGCCGGTCCGCAATCGGGCGCGGCCTGGGAGGATCTGCTCTCAATCGATGGGGTTGGCGCGGTCATGGCGGCCTCCCTCACCGTCGCCTTCGCGCCCAGTGCCGAGCGCGAAGCAATTGATCGGCTGATCGCGCATTTGGATATCGAAGAGGTTGCCGCTCCGAGTGCAGAGGACAGCCCCTTGGCAGGCCAAACGGTTGTCTTTACCGGAACGCTAGAGCATATGACGCGGGCCGAAGCAAAAGCGCGGGCCGAGGCCATGGGGGCCAAGGTTTCCAGCTCGGTCAGTGCCAAAACGGACCTTGTTGTTGCAGGCCCCGGCGCGGGGTCCAAAGCGAAGAAGGCCATAGAGCTTGGGATTGAAACGATTGACGAGCAAGCGTGGCTGACACTTGCAGGACGGCAATGAGCGGGCGGCCCGAGCGTCTCTTTCCGCTTTTCGCGCGTCTCGAAACCCTTCCCGGTATCGGCAAAAAGAGCGCGCGGTTGCTCGAACAATTAGGAGTGAGCGCACCGCGGGATCTTCTTTATACCCCACCGCAATCGGGCATCGACCGCCGCCTCTGCGAGAGCCTGAAGTCAGCCTCTCTGCCCGGCACCTACACCGTTGCGATAACGGTCGGCGCGCATTTCCCGCCGCGCACACGGGGCGGCGCCTACCGGGTTCAGGTTGAGGATGCGGAGCTGACCTTTCAACTGATATTCTTTCGCGGCAACGCGGAGTATCTGCAAAAAATCCTCCCAACCGGCGCGCGCCGCGTCGTCTCGGGTCGGGTGGAGGCGTTTGATGGGCGGGTGCAAATGGTGCATCCGGATCATATCCTGCCCCAAGCGGACATTGTGCAGATCCCAGAATTTGAACCGGTTTACCCGCTGACCGCAGGCTTAACGCAAAGGGTGATGCGCAAAACCGTGCAGGCGGCGCTAGAGAATGTGCCAGAAATGCCCGAATGGATCGACCCTGCTCAGCGCGCCCGCGCCGGTTGGCCCTCTTGGGCGGAGGCAATCCAGGCCGCGCATCAGCCGCGTACCATGGCGGATCTCGCACCAGGTGCACCCGCACGGGCGCGGCTGGCCTATGACGAGCTTATGGCCCACCAGTTGACGCTCGCACTGGCACGGCGACGTGCACGGCGGCGCGCTGGACGTCCGAGCGTCGCCACTGGCCAGCTCCAAGCGCAGGTTTGGGAGGCCCTGCCCTATCAGCCCACGGCTGCACAACGCCGCGCGATTGAGGAAATCGCGGCAGACATGGCGGACCCGCACCGGATGAACCGCCTGCTGCAAGGGGATGTTGGGTCGGGCAAAACCCTTGTTGCCTTTATGGCGCTTTTGGGCGCGGTTGAGGCAGGGGGACAAGGGGCGATGATGGCGCCGACGGAAATCCTCGCCCGCCAGCATTTGTCAGGATTGCGCCCGCTTGCCAACGCGGCAGGTATTGCGCTTGAGATCCTCACCGGGCGGGACAAGGGTACCGAGCGTAAGGAAAAGCTTGCCGCTTTGGCCGCGGGCGAGATTCACTTGCTCGTGGGCACACATGCCATCTTTTCCGAAGATGTTGAGTTTGCGGATCTTCGACTAGCGATTGTGGATGAGCAACACCGCTTTGGCGTGCGTCAGCGGCTCGAACTCGGGCGCAAAGGGGCGGCGGCGGATATGTTGGTGATGACAGCCACACCGATCCCGCGCAGCCTGGCGTTGGCGCAATACGGCGATATGGATGTCTCGGTTCTGGACGAAAAACCCGCCGGGCGTCAGCCCATCCAGACCGCTCTGGTGAGCACGGAGCGGATGGAAGAAGTGGTGGCGCGCTTGCGTAAAGCGATCAGCGAAGGGCGCCAATGCTATTGGGTCTGTCCTTTGGTCGAGGAAAGCGAGGTGATGGACCTAACCAGCGCCGAGGATCGCTTTAGGCGGCTGCGCGCGGCCCTAGGGGAGGGCCAGGTGGGATTGTTGCACGGGCAAATGCCGCCAGCCGAGAAGGATGCGGCGATGGCCCGGTTTGCTTCTGGTGAGACAGCCGTTCTGGTGGCAACGACCGTCATTGAGGTCGGCGTGAATGTTCCCAATGCCACGATTATGGTGATTGAGCGCGCCGAGAACTTTGGACTGGCCCAACTGCATCAACTGCGCGGGCGGGTTGGGCGCGGAGCGGCGGCCTCGACCTGCGTTCTGCTCTACCAGTCGCCGCTGAGCGAGACCGGGCGACGACGCTTAGAGGTGTTGCGCAAAACAGAAGATGGGTTTGAAATCGCGCAGACCGATCTGGAAATGCGCGGCGCCGGCGATCTGATCGGCGTTGCACAATCTGGCCTACCCCGGTTTCGCGTCGCGGACCTGGAACGACAGCCAGACCTCATGGCTATCGCGCAAAGCGATGCCCGCGCGCTGCTTGCCGCAGACCCGCGCCTTGAGAGTGCGCGCGGCCAAGCGGCAAGCCTGCTGCTATGGCTGATGCGCCAAGACCAGGCGATCCGGTTGATCAATGTCGGTTAGAGTTTGTTTTGTTCAATCGAAAGAGTAAAATATTCAAATTCGCGTTCGAGGCAAAGCCGAGAGGCAGAGAATTTGAATCCAATTTATCAAAACACGCTCTAGGTTCGTGCCATCGCTTCAATTTGAACAGAGAGTATTCCGTTCGATTACATTCACATTCATAAAACGGCTCAAATTCAAATGGCTCGAGCCTAATACCCATAGCCAGACAGCGTAAAGTCACCGCTCCGCAACCAGCCTCCAGCA
>CAYWNJ010000328.1:0-3429 GCA_964459535.1 uncultured Rhodobacterales bacterium | reverse complement strand
CTTTGGGGTTCCGCCGATGCTGCTGGGGATCCAGGGCGACGCGACCTATGCCAATTATCAAGAGGCCAACCGCGCCTTTTATCGGCTAACCGTCTTGCCGCTGGCGAGCCGCGTGACCGCCGCGCTGGCCGACTGGCTTGGCCATTTCTCCGGGGCTCAGGTTTGGCTCAAGCCCGATCTGGATCAAGTTCCGGCGCTGGCGGCAGAGCGTGACGCGCAATGGTTGCGCGTGGCGCAGGCCGATTTCCTGACCGAGGCGGAAAAGCGTCAATTGCTGGGCCTACCGGCCTTGGCCGATGAGGAGACACGCCATGGCGAAGGATGAACTTTTTGAGCGCTTTGAATGCGCGCCGGGCATCCGCCTCAAAGCGCATGAACGGCTCACCCAGGTCCATTACGACACGATCAACCGGCGGCTGGAGCGCCTAGAGACGGTGATGGAGCGGCTTGAGCGGCGGCTTTGGCTGATGGTCTACGGCATTGCAGCGATGGCGCTGGCGCAAACATTTCAATCCATTCTGGCGGTGACGCCATGAGCATTTTGGCACAGGAGTTCCCCATGCACACGGGTTTAGAGCGCAAATTCGCGCGGTTTGGCGACGGGGTGAAGGTGCAGGACGGCACCCGGATCGAAGGCTATGCCAGCCTCTTTGGCGCGCCCGATCAGGGCGGCGACATCGTGGTGCCGGGCGCTTATACCGCCTCGCTCGCGCGCGGTGGCGGCACCGCGATCAAAATGCTTTGGCAGCATGATCCCGCCACGCCCATCGGCATTTGGGACGAGGTGCGCGAGGATTCGAAAGGGCTTTGGGTCAAGGGTCGTCTGCTCGATACGATTGAAAAAGGGCGCGAGGCGGCGGCGCTGATCGCGGCGGGGGCGATTGACGGGCTAAGCATCGGCTATCGCACGGTCCGCGCGAGCAAGAATGACAAGGGCCAACGGCTCTTGACCGAGCTGGAGCTTTGGGAGGTGTCGCTTGTGACCTTCCCGATGTTGCCCAGTGCGCGGGTGGCCGCGAAATCCGAAGATCTTTCGGATCTGGACCAAACCCTGCGCGAGATAGCGGCGGCCTTTGAGGGCGCGCGCGCAACCCTGGCGCGCCGCTAGCGCCAAGACATCAACAAAGGATCTGCTGATGCGCAAGACCGAGAGAACGGCTCGGGCCGGGGAAGGTTTGTCCCCGGCTGAAGAAGTCACTCAGGCCCTCCATGGCTTTGTGACCGAATTCAAAGGCTTTGAGGCCGAAATTCAAACCAAACTTCAAACAACAGAAGAGCGACTGACCATGCTGGATCGGAAACACATGATGACTGCGCGCCCGCCACTGGCCGGCGCTTCGGATGCGGGCGCACCGCATAAAAAAGCGTTCAACGCGTATTTGCGTTCGGGCGATGATGACGCGCTGCGCGGCCTAGAGCTGGAAGGCAAATCGCTGTCAACAGCGGTCAATTCGGATGGCGGCTATCTCGTGGATGCCGTGACCTCCGAGACGATCAAATCGGTGCTCAATGCAACCGCGTCGATCCGCTCGATCGCTTCTGTGGTGAATGTCGAGGCGACCTCTTACGACGTGCTGGTCGATCACGGCGAGCTTGGCGCAGGCTGGGCCACCGAAAGCGGCACGCAGGCCGAGACAGACACGCCGCAGATCGACCGGATCTCGATCCCGCTGCATGAGCTCTCGGCTCTGCCCAAAGCCTCGCAGCGTTTGCTCGACGATTCCGCCTTTGACATCGAAGGTTGGTTGGCCGGGCGCATTGCCGAGAAATTCGCGCGGGCCGAGGCGACCGCCTTTGTCAGCGGTGACGGTGTTGACAAGCCCAAAGGCTTTTTGACCTATCCCACGGCTGCTGTTGCCGATGCGACATGGGGGCAGCTTGGGCACGTTCTGACCGGCGCGGATGGCGATTTCGATGCTACCAACCCAGCGGATGCGCTGATCGAGCTGGTCTACGCGCTTGGCGCGCAATACCGGGCCAATGCGAGCTTTGTGATGAACTCAAAGACTGCGGGCCGGGTGCGCAAGCTGAAAGATAATGATGGGCGCTTCCTCTGGGCCGATGGGCTTTCGGCGGGCGAGCCTGCGCGTTTGCTTGGATATCCGGTTCTGATCGCCGAAGACATGCCAGATATTGCCACTTGGGCTCCGGCCATTGCCTTTGGCGATTTCGCGGCGGGCTACACGATTGCCGAGCGTCCCGATCTGCGCGTGCTGCGCGATCCCTTTAGCGCCAAGCCGCATGTCCTCTTTTACGCCACCAAGCGCGTGGGCGGCGATGTGAGCGACTTTGAGGCGATCAAAGTGCTGAAATTCGCTGTCGCCTAACCCAGGCTGACGCGAAGGGGCGGGGGCGCATGACGTGCCCGCCTTGGCCAGGCGCGCGCCCGCATGACGAGGCCCGTGCTGTCCTTCTGTCCCCTCCGCTTTGGTAGACGCGGGTTGGGGCGCGCGCCTGGCACAACAGGGTCCTGCCGCTGGCGGGTGTTCAAAAGTGGAGAGCAACAATGATGTTGATCGAAGAAACCCCGGTGCCCAATGCCGCGCTGCCGCTTGAGCCGCTCAAGGCGCATTTGCGTCTCGGGACGGGCTTTGGCCTGGACAGCGTGCAAGATGCGGTGCTCGAAGGGTTTTTGCGCGCGGCTATCGCGGCGATCGAGGCGCGGACGGGGAAAATTCTAATCGAGCGCAGCTTTACCTGGTCGGAAAGCCTTTGGCGTGATTGTAGCGGCGCGGTCTTTCCGGTCGCCCCGGTCAAGGCGATCTCTGGGGTTGATCTGGTGGGCAGAGACGGTGCGCGGCAAACCGTTGCGAGCGAGGCCTATTGGCTGGAGCAAGATATGCAGCGCCCACGTTTGCGCCCTGTCGGCGCGACGCTGCCAACAATCCCGCAGGCCGGGGCAGCGGTGATCACCTTCATCGCAGGGTATGGGGTTAGCTGGCCCAGCCTGCCTGCGGATCTGCGCCAGGCGGTGCTGCTGCTGGCCGCGCATTACTATGAATATCGTAATGAAACCAGCTTGAGCGATGGCTGTATGCCTTTTGGCGTCTCCAGCCTCATCGAACGTTACAAGCTTGTTCGGATGGGCTCCGGGGGGGCGCGCTGATGTCTGCCTTGCCACGTTTATCCCACCGTTTGACGCTTGAAACGCCGACCCGTCAGCCCGATGGCGCGGGGGGTTATGTCGAAAGCTGGTCCACCGTTGGCGTGCTTTGGGCCGAGCTTGATGCCGGTTCGGGCGGCGAACGTTCGGTTGGCGGGGCGGCGGTTTCGGCCACGAGCTACCGCATCACCGTGCGCGGCGCGCCGGTTGGCCACCCAGAGCGCCCAAGCCCGGAGCAACGCTTTCGCGACGGTCAGCGGCTTTTCCGCATCACGGCGGTGGCCGAGCGAGATGCAGAAGGGCGCTATTTGATCTGCTTTGCAAAT
>CAYWNJ010000327.1:0-3430 GCA_964459535.1 uncultured Rhodobacterales bacterium | reverse complement strand
AGCAGACTGCCCATTGGGGTGGACGTGCGCCCGTTGATGGTGGGCTTATCTCGGGCAAAGACCCCGAAGCCTTTATCGAGCGCGTACTCGATGAGCTGCGCGCCATGCCCAATGTCACGTTGCGCACGCGCACAATGGGGGCGGGGGTCTATGATCATGGCTACGCGCTGGGATATGAGCGTCTGAGTGATCATGCGCCTGCCGAAGCGGGTCCCCGTCATCGCCTTTGGCGCATCCGCGCGGCGCAGATTGTGACCGCAACCGGCGCGATTGAGCGCCCGCTTAGCTTTGCAGGCAATGATGTGCCGGGCGTTATGCTCGCCTCAGCCGTTCGGGACTATGTTGCGAATTATGCCGTTTCTCCGGGCGACCGCACGGTCGTTGTGACCAATAACGACGATGCCTATCGCACGGCAATCGCGTTGCACCAAGCGGGGTTAACAGTGCCCGTAATCCTTGACGCGCGGGCGGATGCTGGGGATAGCCCGCTGGCGCAAGAGGCCAAAGCGCTTGGCATTCGGGTCTGTCCGGGCCAAGGGATCTCGAAAGTGCGCGGCAGCACGCGCGTGACCGGCGTCGCTGTTTGTGCGCAGGCGGGCGAGGGCACACCGCTTGAAGAGATCGCCTGTGATGCGGTCGCGATGTCCGGTGGATGGTCGCCGGTTGTGCATCTTTACAGCCATTGCGGCGGCAAACTTCTGTGGGACGAAGAAGGCGCGATGTTTCGGCCTGACCCAGCGCGCGCCCCGACCGGCGGGGCAGGCGAAGGCTTTGTCTCCGCCGCCGGGGCCGCCAATGGTCATATGGCGCTTGGCGCGGTGATCGCGGATGCGGGCAAGGTTGGCCTGGCCGCTGCCCGCGCGGCGGGGTTCAAGGGCCGGGCCAAAGCCGCCCCAAAGGTCGAGGCCCCCGAAGAGGCCCCCATGGCCGCCGTGTGGATGATGCCGCAGGGCGCGAAACAGGCGCTGCGGGCCAAAGCCTGGCTGGATTATCAGAATGACGTTAAGGTTTCGGATATACAGCTTGCCGCGCAAGAGGGGTTTGAAAGCGTCGAGCACGCCAAGCGCTATACCACGCTCGGGATGGCAACGGATCAGGGAAAGCTGAGCAATATCAACGGGCTTGCGATCCTCTCGGATGCATTAGGTCAGCCGATCCCGCAGACTGGCACAACTACTTTCCGCCCGCCTTATACGCCGATTTCAATGGGGGCGATTGCGGGCGAGGCGCGGGGCGAGATCTTTCAGCCGCTGCGCCGCACGCCCCTGCACGCTTGGCACGATGCCAATGGCGCGGATTGGGAGCCGGTTGGTCAATGGCGCCGCCCCTACGCCTATCTGCGCAGCGGCGAGAGCGTTCATGATGCGGTTATGCGCGAGACGAAGAACACGCGGGAGCAGCTTGGCCTTCTGGACGCCTCGACCTTGGGTAAGATCATCGTCAAAGGACCGGATGCCGGGCGCTTCCTCGACATGATGTACACCAATATGATGTCCACCCTAAAGCCGGGCAAATGCCGCTATGGGCTGATGTGTTCTGAGAACGGGTTCTTGATTGATGATGGGGTCGTTGCGCGCTTGGACGCGGACACATGGCTGTGCCACACCACGACCGGCGGGGCCGATCGCATTCATCAGCATATGGAGGAATGGCTGCAGACCGAGTGGTGGGATTGGAAGGTGTATGTTGCCAACTTGACCGAGCAATACGCTCAGATTGCGGTTGTCGGACCCAATGCCCGCCAAGCGCTGGAACGTCTGGGCGGGATGGATGTCAGCGCCGAGGCGCTTGGCTTTATGGAATGGGCCGAGGGCAAGTTGGGCGATTTTGATGCGCGCGTCTTTCGCATCTCGTTCTCGGGCGAGCTGAGCTATGAGATTGCAGTCCCCGCGGCTCAGGGTTTGGCATTTTGGGAGGCGCTTCTTGCGGTTGGCGCGGATCTTGGCGTGATGCCCTATGGCACGGAGGCGCTGCACATTCTGCGGGCGGAGAAGGGCTTTATCATGATCGGGGATGAGACAGACGGCACGGTCATTCCCCAAGATCTTGGTCTGTACTGGGCGATTTCTAAGAAGAAAGAGGATTTCCTTGGCAAACGCGCGCAGGAACGTGCGCATATGACAGATCCTGAGCGTTGGCAGTTGGTAGGGCTAGAGACGGTCGACGGCTCGGTGCTGCCGGATGGCGCTTATGCGGTTGGCGAAGGCGTTAACGCCAATGGGCAGCGCGTGATGCAGGGGCGGGTAACCTCGTCCTATCATTCGCCCAACCTTGGCAAAGGGATCGCGATGGGGTTGGTTCTGCACGGACCCACGCGGATGGGTGAGGTGCTAGATTTCCCCGGCACCGACGGCAAAACCTATCAGGCGCGGATCACGAACCCGATTTTCTATGACCCGGACGGGGAGAAACAGAATGTCTGATCCTGTAAGCCCTCTCGGCGGGGCAACCGCGCACGGTATCGCAGAGCTGCAGGAGCTGGGGCTTCAGGGCATGGTGACGGTGCGGGCTAACCTCTCAGACGCGGCAGTGCGCACGGCTGTAACCGAGGTAACAGAGCTGAGCTTTCCGGACCAAGGGCGTTGCACAATCAAGGGCACTGACACTTTGGCCTGGATGTCGCCGGACGAGCTCCTGCTCGTCAGCACGTATGCCAGTATCGAGGCCAAGGTGGCGGGTTTGCAAACTGAACTTAAGGCAGTCCACGCATTGGCTGTGAACGTGTCGGATGCCCGCGCGCTTTTTGCGCTGCGCGGCGCGGGGGCGTGTGATGTTCTGGCCAAGCTTGCGCCGGTTGATCTGCATCCAGATGTGTTTGTGCCCGGCACGTTTCGCCGCACGCGGCTGGCCCAAATCCCAGCGGCATTTTGGCGCCACGCTGATCAAGAGTTCCGGATCATCACCTTCCGCAGCACCGCTCAATATGCGTTCGACGTATTACGCACAGCGTTGGTTGGCGACCCTGTTGTCACTGCGGTCTAGAGCTTGTTTTGTTCAATTGGAAACACGGCGCATTCAAATTCGCGTTCGAGGCGAAGCCGAGAGGCAGTGAATTTGAATCCAATCAACAAAACACGCTCAAACGTCAACACGTATCCCATTTGAGAGGCGCAATCCGCCCCTCGTAAGAATTATGCTTGGCTATATCGTTGCTCGCAGATCAAAGGCGTTCTGCAGCCTTGCAGCTTAAGCGCCAGACTTAGCGGGCGCCGCCGCTCTGGCCGCCGCCGGTTTTGTGCTCGTCGGGTTGAGCGGGTCATCCTGACGCTGCACCGAGCCTTCGAAATGTGCGCCGGACTCGATCGCAATGGTCTTGTGGATGATATCACCTTCTACACGTGCGGTAGATGTTAGACGTACTTTCAGGCCGCGTACCCGGCCGACTATGCGACCGTTGACCACGACATCATCCGCGATGACTTCGCCCTTG
>CAYWNJ010000326.1:0-3446 GCA_964459535.1 uncultured Rhodobacterales bacterium | reverse complement strand
GATCAAAAACGGGATTCCGATTATGCTCGATAGTGAAGCGCGAATTCTTGAATAGTTTGGTATCAAACTTTGTGCCTTAGAAAGATTGCCCCGAACATATCTCCCGCGCAACAGGCACTGTTGCGCCGCGCCGTTCCGCCCCCACGGGGCGGCGCGATTGCGCCACCCCTCGGAACGGCGCTATTCGAACGACCCTAGATGCCTTTTCAGTCCTAAAGCTGGAGACTTTATTGAACCAGACGCTTGAGATACTTCCCATACTCCGTCTTTTCAAAGAGCTTGGCCCGCTCGGACAGCGCCTCTGCTGTGATCCAATCTTGCTCGAACGCGACCTCTTCGGGGCACCCCACCTGCTGACCTTGCCGATCCGAAAGCGTCCGCACAAAGTTACCTGCATCCAAGAGCGAGGCATGAGTGCCCGTATCAAGCCAGGCATACCCGCGCCCCATCTGCTGCACGTTCAGCAGCCCGTCAGCAAGATACATCTCTAGGAGCGAGGTGATCTCTAGCTCGCCCCGCGCCGAAGGCGTAACCCGTGCCGCGCGCTCCGGCGCGGTGCCGTCCAGAAAGTAAAGCCCCGTCACAGCGTAGTTCGACGGAGGCTGGCTTGGCTTTTCCACGATTGCAGTAACCGTGCCATCCGGCGCGAAATCCACCACGCCATAGCGCTCAGGATCTGCCACGCGATACCCAAAAACCGTGCCGCCCGTCTCAACAGCGTCCGCCTCTGCCAGCCGGTCGGGCAAAGCGTTCCCAAAGAAAATGTTGTCCCCTAGCACCATGGCCGAGGGCGCGCCTGCCAGAAAGTCTTTGGCCAAGAGATACGCTTGCGCCAGCCCATCGGGGTTGGGTTGCTCGATATAGGTGAGCGCAAGACCCCATTGGCTGCCATCGCCAAGCGTGCGGCGAAACTGGGCCTGATCTTGAGGTGTCGTAATGACGGCGATCTCACGAATGCCCGCCAGCATCAGCACCGTTAACGGGTAGTAGATCATGGGCTTGTCGTAAATTGGCAAAAGCTGCTTAGAGACGCCCATTGTAATCGGATACAGCCGCGTGCCCGATCCGCCCGCGAGGATAATGCCCTTGCGTTTGCTCATCTCAATGCCTCCAAAATCGAGGGAAGCGCGCGCTCCCAATCGGGTTGCGTGATACCAAAGTCAGCCTCTAGAGCCGCGCAATCAAGCCGAGAGTTCAGTGGCCGCGTTGCAGGCGTCGGATAGTCCGCCGTCGCAATGCCTATCACCGCGACAGCGCGCCCAGCCTGATCAAAGATTGCCCGCGCAAAGCCGTCCCAAGACGTAAAGGGCGCTCCAGCATAGTGATAAGTACCGCCCTCATGCCCGGCTATCATCGCCTCCGCCATGGTCAGCAGCGTCGCCGCAATGTCGCGCGCGGGGGTAGGGCCCCCAATTTGATCCGCAACAATTGAAAGCGTATCGCGCGTCTCGGAAAGACGAAGCATGGTTTTGACAAAATTCGCCCCATGCTCAGAAAAGACCCAAGAGGTACGCAAAATAACATGCCGGCCTCCGGCGGCGCGCACAGCCTCTTCGCCCAAAAGCTTTGTGCGCCCGTAGGCATTTGCGGGGGCGACGGGATCGCTCGGCGTATAGGGCGCCGCTCCAGTGCCCGCAAAAACATAGTCGGTCGAAATGTGCAAAAAGGGAATGTCCAAATCAGCACAGGCATGGGCCATCGCGCCAGGCGCATCGCCATTGATCACGCGGACGTAGGCTTCTTCTTCCTCCGCGCGGTCTACGGCTGTGTAGGCCGCCGCGTTGATCACCGCTTGGGGTTTGTGTTTGTGGATCTGCGCGGCGCAGGCTTCGGGATCAGACAAATCCGCGACATCGCGTCCGAGTGCCAAAACCTGACCAGGCGCCGCTTGCGCCGCAATCTCCAAACCCACCTGCCCCGTTGTGCCAAAAACCAAAATCATGCCTGCATTCCCAGGCGGGTGCCAACGCCCTTGCGGCCCAGAAGCGCCTGCCACCAAGCCTCATTCTCAAGATACCAGGCAACGGTCTTACGCAAGCCCTCCTCCACCGTCACCGCAGGCCGCCAACCCAGCTCGTCCCGCATCCGGCTGGGATCAATCGCGTAGCGGGCATCATGACCCGGACGATCCGCGACAAAGGCGATCTGCTCAGCATAGGAACCGCTTGGCTTTGGACGCATCTCGTCAAGCAGCGCGCAGAGTGTTTCGACGAGCTCTAGGTTTGAGCGCTCATTCTCGCCGCCTATATTATAGGAGCGACCCAGCCGCCCTTTTTGCAAAACGCATAAAAGGGCGTCGGCATGGTCCTCGACATAGAGCCAGTCGCGCACATTCTCGCCTTTGCCATAGATCGGGATCGCTTTACCCGCCAGCGCGTTCAGGATCACGACGGGGATGAGCTTTTCGGGGAACTGATAGGGCCCGTAATTGTTCGAGCAATTGCTGAGCACCACCGGCAAACCATAGGTCTCAGCCCAGGCGCGCACCAGGTGATCACTGCTGGCCTTGCTCGCCGAATAGGGCGAGCGGGGGTCATAGGGTGTCTCTTCGCTGAATTGTCCCGTCGGCCCAAGCGAGCCAAAAACCTCGTCGGTCGAGATATGGTGAAACCGAAACCCTTCAGGCTTGCCCGCAGCGCTCCAATAGGCCCGAGAGGCTTCGAGCAGGTTATATGTACCGATCACATTGGTCTCGATGAACACACCCGGCCCATCAATCGACCGATCCACATGCGACTCGGCCGCAAGATGCATCACGGCGCTTGGCGCATGGGCGGCAAAGATGCGATCCAGTGCCGCGCGGTCGCGAATGTCTGCGTGTTCGAACGCGTAGTTTGGGTGATCCGCCACCTGAGCAAGATTGTCGAGGCAGGCTGCATAGGTCAACGCGTCGAGGTTCACGACGCTGTGGCCACGCTGGATGGCCAATCGAATGACGGCAGAACCGATGAAGCCCGCCCCGCCTGTAACCAAAAGCTTCATGCCTCTCCCTCCCAGTGAAAGGGAGAGGTGAACTCTGCAAAGCTTGGCGCGCGCAGGTCTTTGTCCGAGAGCACGGGCGCGCTTGCCTCTGGCCAGGTGATCCCGCAGCTATCCCAGGCGACCGCGCCGTCACATTCCGGGGCGTAAAAATCCGTGCATTTGTAAATGATCTCGGTGTCCGGCTCTAGTGTCACAAAGCCATGGAGAAACCCGGCTGGAATCATGAGCTGCTTGCCGTTCTCAAAGCTCAGCTCCACCCCAAACCATTGCCCATAATGGGGCGAGCCGGTGCGCACATCCACCGCCACATCCCAAAGCCGCCCGTGTCCGCAGCGCACGAGCTTGGCCTGCGCATGGGGCGGCGATTGGTAGTGCAAGCCGCGTATCGTCCCGGTTTGCTGCGACATGGAATGGTTGTCTTGCACAAAGTCATAGGCAAGCCCAGCCTCGGCCATACGCTTGGC
>CAYWNJ010000325.1:0-3463 GCA_964459535.1 uncultured Rhodobacterales bacterium | reverse complement strand
GGATCGCGGCCAGAAGCCCGAGCCCCGTCGCCAAAAGCGCCTCGGCAATGCCCGGCGCGACCACGGCGAGATTGGTATTCTGCTGTTCGGCAATCTCGATAAAGGCATTCATGATGCCCCAAACAGTCCCAAAGAGGCCGACGAAGGGCGCGGTCGAACCAATCGTTGCCAGCACGGCCAAGCCACCTTGATGCCGCTCTGCTTCTTTGGCGATAGCGACATCCATGCTCCGGTCAATCCGCGCCAATGTGCCCGCGATCAACCCGCCATCGTCCCGGTGCGAGCGATGCCACTCCATCATGCCGGCGGCAAAGATCCGCTCGGACTGCCCGCGCGGCTGCGGGCCGATGGTCTCAAAGAGCTCATCGAGCGGATCACCCGACCAGAATTGGCGATCAAAGCGCCGCGCTTCGGACCGGGCCCGGCGAAACGCAATTAGCTTTTGGAAGATAATTGCCCATCCCCAAAAACTGGCCAAAATAAGCGCGATCATCACCAGTTGAACTGTCAGCGTTGCGCGCGCGTATAGCCCCAAAAGCGAAAAATCCATCTCGCTCGCGAGCGTGAGTGTCTCTGCTTCCATCTGCCTGCTCTCTTGTTTTGGGCCTGTTTCCGACCCTTTCTCACAGCTATTCTACCGCAGTTTTACGACTTTGCCAATAAACTTGACCATAGCTTGTTTTGCTCAATCGATAGAATGAAATATTCAAATTCGCGTTCGAGGCAAAGCCGAGAGGAAGCGCATTTGAATGCAATTTAACAAAACACGCTCTATGAGGCTTGGTGCGCTTCGATTTGTGAGCGAAGATCCGCAGGCAAGCGCACGGGTCGCCCCGCCGTGGTCATTAGCACCGCCGTCACCTGCGCGCGAAAAAGCGGCTGATCGCCACGCCGTACCTCTTGATCAAAGACCCAGCGCACCGCACCCGAAGCCCAATGCGTGCTATGCACCTCAAGCCGGTCCCCAAGCCGCGCGGGCGCGAGATAATCCGCCTCAACCCGCGTGACCACAAAGATCAGCCCCGCCGCCTTCATCGCATTTTGATCCATGCCCAGTTGCTCGACAACTTCCGAGCGCGGGCGCTCGATAAACCGCAGATAATTGGCGTAGTAGACAACCCCGCCCATATCCGTGTCTTCGTAGTAGACGGTCAAAGGAAAAACATGGGTCATTGCAACGCTCCCATTCGCGCAAAAAGGCGCAAGGCCAGGCTCGCATCAGACCCCGACGCTGGCAAAACGGGATCGTAAGAGGCTCGGATCACCGCCCCAATTTCCGGGCGCAAGATCGTGTTTTGCCCGGCGGTCACCAGCGGCGCTTGCTCCCGGAACGCCAGGTCGGACCACAGCAACATGGATTGCGCCGCTTGCGCCAGTGCCAGGGCCTGCGCAGACACAGCGCGTAACTGCTCATCCATCCTCAGAAATAAGAAACACGCCATGATTGCGCCCTCGGCGTCAAAGCGAAACAGGCGATACTGGTTGGCCTCTGCCGCCTTGAGCTTTGCCAGCAACTTTGGAAGACCCGCCACCAACCCATCAAGCCCCGGCACCTGCCCAAGCTCCTCCCAATCCCGACAGAAAAACCACATGAAGTTCGAGCCAAGCTGAGGATCCGTTTCGGCCATCTGATGCTCGGCAAGGGTGCATAGGGCTTCTATCGCGCCCTTTATCGTCCCGAGCGTTTGCGCCTGGACCCCAAACACAACGGGCGCAAGCGGACGCCCCCACCGCGCAAAGGCAAAGCTGCCATCGGCACGCCGAAACAGCGCCTCGATATCCTCAGCGGTCATCGCAGACGCGGTGTGCGGCGATTGAGGTTCGGCCTGCATCTTCACCACCGCCTAGTTTGCTGGCAATTGCGCCTTGAGCACCGCGCTCACGGGGACAAGCGCCACCTGGCTGGCGCGGTCCTGTAACCCCCAGAGCAGCAGCGCCTTGATCGTGTCGGAGCGCAAATGCCCCAACATCACAACACCGTCTTGCCGCGCCGCGCGAAACGCAGCTTGATTGAGAAAGCGCCGAATGGTCGTCGGATTTTGCCCCGCGCTGTCAAAATCGCGGAAGACGGTGACCGCTGGGGTACCCTGGCGCAAAGCAAGCTGCTGTGCCGTATTCAACCCTTTGGCGCGAAAAACAATACCATGCCCGCTTGCGCCTAGCTTGGCCGCCGCCTGCTCAGAGATCTCGCGGCTGGATTGCAGCCCGGTTTCAGCGCCCTCAAGCACGCCAATCGCCTCGGGCACGGCATCCAGCGCCCCCGCCAGCAAAACCTCCACATCCGCAGGCAGCGCGGCGGCGGTAACGTCCGTCATCGCCAAGACTTCAGCCCCTTGCGCCCGAAAAGCCGCAGCACGCTTCGCCGCGTCCGGTAGATTGGCATCCACCGCAAAGCTTAAGGGATACGGAAAGTCGGCCAGCGCGCTCGCACTAACCTCCCCAATCGGGAGCGGAGCTCCATCATCAACCAGCAGGATCGCCATGAGGGGTCTTCCCGCAGGATCATCAAACGCAGCCGCGAAAGCCTCAATCGGAGGCGCATCAACATTCTCCAAAACTTCTCCCGGTGCTTCAGGCGCGATCAGAGGCTTAACGGGATCGCCGAGCCCAACACCAATACTCTCAGTCACATCGGCAAACCTATCCTCAGCCTCAGCCGCCGGAGCGAGTTCGGCGACTGGCTCTGACACATCCTGCGCAGGCAACGGGGGCTGCGTCGCGGGCTCGGCTGTCGTTGGCTCGACGCTGCTGAGCGCCCCGGTTCCCTCTGACGCGGGCTGCGCCGCCGCGACTAGAGGCGCAGCCGCGCTTTCCTCTTCCGCCTCGGGCACAGCCGAGGATTGCGTTTCTTGATCCGACTCGACGCCTTGCTCAGTCGCATCACCCGCGTCCGGGTTTTCGGTATCCTCTTCAGTAACATCCTGGGTCTGCGGCGCGTTTACGAGAAGCGTAGCATCTTGATCCGCTGCAAGATCTGTCTCAGCCTTGGGCGTATCACTTTGAGCCCCAGCAGGCGCGGGATCGACGCGCGGACCCACAGGTGCCTCAGTTCCAACGCCAATTGATACCGCAGCAGCCAGCCCAACGCTTGTGATCGAGCCCCAAACTATGCCGCTAAAAAACCCTCTTGCCATGCGCCTAAGCCCCTAAATGCCTGCCCGCCCCTTGACGACACTGGCCGCCCGGGATCATGTATGGCCCAACTATATCCCAGAGCGCCATCCGGCCTCCACCTTTTTGATATCCAAACAGGGCGATTGATTGCATGCTGCTGCTAATCGACAACTATGACAGCTTTACCTACAACCTGGTCCACTATGTTGGCAGCTTGGGGGTCGAGGTTTCCGTCCACCGTAATGATGCCCTGAATGTGCAAGAGGCGATGGCGCTGCGCCCCTCGGGCATCTTGCTTTCCCCAGGCCCCTGCACCCCGAACGAGGCTGGTATCTGCCTTGCGCTCGTC
>CAYWNJ010000324.1:0-3470 GCA_964459535.1 uncultured Rhodobacterales bacterium | reverse complement strand
CTCCAGCATCATAGCGACAACGCCAGACACAACCGGGGTAGCGCCTGATGTTCCGCCAAACTCTGTCACATAGTTAGTGCCTGTATATCCCTCAGAGCCCATGAGATCCGTGGTGACGCCAGCTGCTGGCGCTGTGATCAGCAGATTGCTGCCCCAGTTCGAATAGGAGGTAATGTACCCAGCTCCATCCGCAGCAGCAACAACAATCGCAGCGCGAGAGTTGTTAAACCCATCGCCATGCGCATTTCCTGTTACTCCATAGGGGACATAGGTGGGCTCGTTATTTTCATTCCCAGCAGCCTTTACCAGAATAGATCCCAGCCCGTCCCGACCTTCCTCGACAGCATCTAAGACAGCCAAATATTCAGAGCGAGATCCATAAGAACCATAATCGTCAATGTCATTTGAAAAGTTAGGCCAGTATCCCCAACTGGCGTTTACAATGTCGTAGTCAGAGATTTCGCGCAGCGCTAAATAGGATGTGCTCAAATTAAATTGGAGTTCATCCAAAAAATTCACACCGACTAGGCTGACACCCCAAGCGACACCAACACCGCCTACATCGTTGTTTTCCGCCCCGATGATGCCGGCAACCGCTGTACCATGGAAATCAGTACCTGAGTTCGGCTGGCCATTATTATCATCGCCAATGCCATCATAGGACAGGCTTGAGTCGTAATTGTCATCCAGATCTTCATGCGTCCTCTGGGTGCCGTCATCAAACACCGCAACTGTTACGCCCTGACCCGAGTACTCTTCCCAGACTGTTTCAATGTCGCCAATCAGACGAAAATGCCACTGGTTTGCATAAAGAGGGTTATCTAACATTGGCAGCTCACTTTGTAATAAACACACTCAATAAGAGCAATGTAAGGAATTCTTAACCTTTGTTTAGAGGTGCAAGGTAAAATTTTCAGCGAGATGTCCCCATTTCGACAAGAATATGCCACACAAAACTGTGAAAAATCGACTTTAAGTGGTAAAATGGGTCCTCTAAGTTTCTTAGATGACCAAATTCGTTACAAATATGACGGCCCGATTCGCGCGACAACATTTCTCAAACTGATGGCCGAAGCCTATCACACGCACGAATTTAATCGCGCCAAAGCGCGGTACCCGGATAAAATTGTGACCAAGCAAACCAAAAGGCTTGATGGCTTGGCAGTGCCTTACCACTGGCGTCAAAGACCTGAATGCCCCCAGCATGTAGCTTAAGCCATGTCCCTTCAAAGCTAATGTCATGACCGGCTCGCAGTGCCAACAGTGCCGCATGACGCGGAAAGGCAAGCGGCTTTCCCGAAGGCGCAATCACGCCAATCACATCCTCATGCACCGATAGGCGGGGATCGACATCGCCAACAGGAAAGATGGGACCATTCGCATCTCGGTTGTTGCGAAAATCAAAATTCCGTCCCAGGGCCAATTCCTCGACCAGTACCGTCGTTTGTGGATGCGCCCGCTTCCAGCTACCCCAATCAGTGGTAATGACGCTCACTTGCTCTAGCTGCAGGCCTTGCTCTGCCAGCGGCCCAGTAACGGCTTTGCCGAGAAACGTGTCAAAGACCGAATAGGTTGTAAGATCATACATCACCTTGTTGGAGCGGATCAGAAGGCCCGATGTGCGCAAAATTGGACGCTTCACGCCTGCGGGCAACCGGTCGGTAAAATAAGCCTGCGCCGCGCCGCAAAGCGTGCAATAAGGAATGCCAAGATCTCGCCCGCCCAGCGTGTCATTGACCATCTCGCGCACTTCCATAATGCGGCGCGGATAGGCACGGTACGCGCCGTTTACGCCAATGCCAAAGACGATCTCATCATCGCGTAGCCATGTGGCCTCTTCCGCGCTGCTCACTTTCGGATTGTCCGCCGCTGGAATGCAATTACAGGGTGTGTCAGTTGTATCGTAAGGACGGTTGTCGATCAAAACACCGCCCCAAGACACCAGACGCCAATCAATCTCCCCCGCAACAAAAAGACGCTCCCACCCCGGAACAAAATGGGTAAATATACTCCGCTTTGCGTTCAGATAACCGGGGTAAGCTGGGATATCCCACGCCATCAAATGATCTGTTATTTCGTGCCAGCGTTGTGGCGTCTGAAACTCAAGCTCAAGCAACCGGGCGGCAGCCTCGGCCAAGGCATCATCAAATTGACGCCGCCAGGTAAAGCGCATCATATCGCTGATAATCCACGCCAATCTTGGATCTTGGGACTGCGCGATTTCCTCCAAGGCAACAGCTTGATCCCGTCCCCAAGCAGATTGCGCAAGGCTATCGACAAAGACCACCTGGACAGCCTTTTGCAAATCCCCTTGCAGCGGGCCGGTAGGAATGGACGGCGGAGATCCAAACTCTTCGATGATATGGGCCGCAGGCGGTTTTTCTTGCGCCTGCGCCAACTGTCCAAGAGCCATAAAAACCGCCATCACGGCAAAGCCTAGAGCGTGTTTTGTTAAATTGGATTCAAATTCTCTGCCTCTCGGCTTTGCCTCGAACGCGAATTTGAATATTTCATTTTTTCGATTGAACAAAACAAGCTCTAGGCAAGCCCGGATCGACAACATCATGGATGCCTCCCTACGTTTTCTTTGCGTGCGCAATAACTTAATGGTGTTGCGCAACCTCACGATCTGCACTGGTCAAAGCAGTATGTTTGTGGAGCCGAGAAGACGCCATACCGTTCTCCGCGCAATCTCGTATTTGTGAGCCGGGCAGCCCCGTTGTGATCATCCGCAAGCGATCAGGTATCTTCGGGGCAGGCTTCGTTTCAGCCCAAGACTACGCGCGCCGATTAAGGCAGCTCCGCCGTACCTTTGCCACATTTCCGCCATAATCGTAAATCTTGCGGCAGCGCAGAAACAAATCCCAACATATCGAAGAAAAAATAGGAATAACTTGAACGCTCAAAGGTTTATCAGATGGCGGAGCTATGTTAAGTTACAACCCAGAATAAGCCACTCGACGACAACGAGGGCATCTAGAGGCAGAAAAGGCAGTTTTGCTGTGGAGATACGGTCGGCGCAATCGGTCCGTCTTGGGCTTTTCGCTATGGTGATCTTATGGTTGCTTGTGGCGCTGCCACTCAGCGTGCGCGCCGCTCCTTATGCGGCCATGGTGATGGATGCACGCACTGGCGAGGTTTTGCATGCACGCAACGCCGATACACGGCTGCACCCCGCCTCGCTTACAAAAATGATGACACTTTACATTGCCTTTGAAGCCGTGCAACGGGGCGAACTCTCCATGGACACGATGGTGCGCGTGTCCAAAAATGCGGCGGCCGAACAGCCGTCGAAACTTGGCCTAAGGGCGGGCACGCGCATTAAGCTCCGTTATCTTGTGCGAGCAGCCGCCGTAAAATCCGCCAATGACGCCGCGACTGCAATTGGTGAGGCGATATCCGGATCCGAAGCAGCCTTTGCCCGGCGCATGAACCGCACGGCGCGGGCGCTCGGTATGAGCCGGACGACG
>CAYWNJ010000323.1:0-3484 GCA_964459535.1 uncultured Rhodobacterales bacterium | reverse complement strand
TCTTGATCTCGCACCGCGTGCCGAGATGCGCGAAGTCCTGGGTTTCGGCGTAGCGTTCATAGTCGCCGGGACGACAGACCGACACATTGACATCTGCGCGCAGATTGCCGTTTTGCATATTCCCATCACAGGTGCCGAGATAGCGCATGATCTGGCGCAGCTTCGACAGATACGCCGCCGCCTCTTCGGGGCCGCGAATATCAGGGCGGGAGACGATCTCCATCAAGCACACGCCGGTACGGTTCAGATCGACAAAGGACATGGACGGATCCATGTCATGGATCGATTTCCCGGCATCTTGCTCCATATGGATACGCTCGATGCGCACAACGCGGGCGGTGCCATCCCCAAGTTCAACCAATACTTCACCTTCGCCAACTATCGGATGGTAAAGTTGGGAGATTTGATAGCCTTGAGGCAGGTCGGGATAAAAATAATTTTTGCGGTCAAAGGCGGAGCGCAGGTTGATCTGCGCCTTAAGCCCAAGCCCGGTACGTACCGCCTGTTCAACGCAATAGGCGTTGATGACGGGCAGCATCCCCGGCATTGCGGCATCGACAAAGGAGACATTGGCATTGGGCTCGGCGCCAAAAGCGGTCGACGCGCCCGAGAAAAGCTTGGCCTGAGAGGCAACCTGGGCATGTACCTCCATACCAATCACCAGCTCCCAATCGGCTTGGGCTCCAGAAATGATCTTGGGTTTGGGGGGATCAAAGGTTAGATCAAGCATCGGCTCGCCTCCAGGTCGCGCTCAACGCTTTCCTAGGCTAGCACCGCGCCACCCGCAAGGGGACTAAACACCTAGGCCGCCAGCGCTTCGGCCCCGGATTTGGTAAAGACAATACGTTTCCCATCAGCGATCTCGCGCCGAAAGAGGCTTTTGATGATCCGGTGGGCATCGGCCATGCCGGTCGTCGCAAAACGGCTGGCGCAGCGGACGCGCAGGTTTTGATCAAACCCGCGCGCCGCATGAGCCCAGATCATCGGGTGCAGCTCATTCAAATGATGCCGGATGATCCAGTCTGCGCAGGTGCCGATTTGTGCACGCACCAACGCCGCCTCGTCCGAACCGTCTACTTGTGTGCCCATCGTATTGGCGCAGTACGCCGCGAGCAGGTTAACGATGTGCTGATCTACGCAGCGGTCCAGGATATCTTTGAGCCCGTCACAGAAATAAGCGATGTCGAGCTGGGCACAGGCCCGATCATCGCGCAGAATTGCGTCTAGCATTGTCCAGCAATACCCGCCCGCGCCCCAGATTGGTTGCGTTTGGGCTGCGACCCGCCGCGCTTGCAGTTCAAGCATTTCGATACTGCCGCCCCAACGCGGCAATAATCTGATCCCCATCGTACGAAACGATTGGGGGTTATGTGGGTCCAGCATAATCAAATGCTCATGCGCGCGCGCGACCCTATCCGCATCTGGTGTCAGATCCACCGTGGCGATGCAGTTGACCGAGGCCAGCAGGGGCGAGCGAAGCGTGGCACTGCTGTGTTCGGACAGAATGTCTTGCGCCCGGCTAAGATGGGCATCAAAAGCTTCGCGGTTGCGCGCGGGGATTTTGGCCAAGGGGCGCGTGCTGCGCCAGGCCCAGGCGATATCGAGATGGGCATGGGCGACCACGCATGCGATCATTGGATCGCTGCTATGCTCTTCAAGCACGGCCTCCAGCGCGTCAACTCCTTCGATCAGGGGCGCTGTGGCTGCGGGTTGCCCGCTTAGGAGCGCATGCTCGGCGGCGCTGACCACATCCGAGCGCGCGCCCAGGCTGAGCAGCTCACCAATCGGCATACCGCCAGGGGTTTTATGTCGTAGATTATCGGCCGCGTGAATGCGCTGTGAAAGGGCAGGCCAATCTTCTTGCCGGGCCCAAAACTGGCCGCGGCGACGATGCGCGGCACGCCGGCTATCTTCGGCGGTGGGATCGGGGCAGGGGATATTGAGAGGCTGGGCGCTTTTGCGCGTCGACGGGCGCACGCGTCGCACCAGCGGGGGTACAGGATCGGTGGGCGCGAAGATTTGCTTTGAACCCGCAGGCGGGCCAAAGCAAATCTGTCGCAGGATACTCAAAACCATCAATCACACTCGTTCAACCAGGAAACAGGGCTACTCGTTACGAACCTCACAAGAATTGCTCACGCTTTCAGGCTAAATCGTGGCGAATTTTAGGTGCTTTGGCGGGATTCTGTTGCCAATTCGCGTCAGTTAATATGCCTGGTAGAAAGTCTGCTATTCAGCGGTGTATTGTTCCCGATCGCGCGCTAATCCGATTTTTAACCCTTGCACGCGGCGGGTGAGAGACTGCACGCTAGGCGTGGATTCGGCGGCCTAAATCCATCGAATTCGAATCACAGGCGCCCCGCAGCGAATCGGAAACCGCTTGGTGATCACGCTAAGATGACGCGCGGGCGGCGCTTCTAAGAGTTAATCTTCGTCAAAGACGCGGGCAAAGATCGTGTCAACATGCTTGGTATGATAGCCAAGATTGAATTTCTCGCGGATCTCATCGGGGCTCAGCGCTGCTGTTACCTCGCTATCGGCCAAAAGCTCGGTCTGAAAGTCTTTGCCCTCTTCCCAAACCTTCATCGCATTGCGCTGCACCAGACGATAGGCATCCTCGCGGCTCACACCCGCTTGGGTCAGGGCGAGCAGCACCCGCTGAGACATCACCAACCCGCGATAGCTGTCCATATTCGCCTGCATCCGCTCAGGATAAATCACAAGCTTGTCGATCACGCCGGTCAATCGCGCCAGCGCAAAATCCAAGGTGATCGTAGCATCTGGGCCAATGTTCCGCTCGACCGAGCTGTGCGAGATGTCCCGCTCGTGCCAAAGCGCGACATTCTCCATCGCGGGCAGGGCCATCGAGCGGACCAAACGCGCCAGGCCGGTCAGATTTTCGGTGAGGATCGGGTTGCGTTTATGCGGCATCGCGCTTGAGCCCTTTTGCCCGGCCGAGAAAAATTCCTCGGCCTCGCGCATTTCGGTGCGCTGCATATGGCGAATTTCGGTGGCGATATTCTCAATGCTCGATGCAATGACACCGAGCGTGGCAAAGAACATCGCATGACGATCCCGCGGAATGACTTGGGTACTAATCGGTTCCGGCGTGAGGCCAAGCTTGGCGCACACATGGGCCTCGACCGCCGGGTCAACATTTGCGAATGTCCCGACCGCGCCCGAGATAGCGCCCGTTGCGATTTCAGCCCGTGCGGCTTTTAGCCGGTCCAGATTGCGCGCCATCTCTGCATAAAAACGGGCAAAGGTCAGGCCCATGGTTGTCGGCTCGGCATGGATCCCATGGCTGCGGCCAATGCGCAGCGTGTCCTTATGCTCGAGCGCGCGGCGTTTGAGCGCTGCCAGCAGCGCGCTAAGATCAGCGGCTAAAATATCCGCCGCGCGGGCAAGCTGGATATTAAACGTCGTATCTAAAACGTCAGAGCTGGTCATGCCCTGATGAACAAAGCGGGCCTCTTCAGTGCCC
>CAYWNJ010000322.1:0-3487 GCA_964459535.1 uncultured Rhodobacterales bacterium | reverse complement strand
ATTGACCGTCGCATCGGCGGCTGAATATCTTGCTTTGCGGCGCGCCACGTGTCTCCTACATCTCTCGTCTAGCCTGCGATCTTAGCCACCCTTGCAGCATTTCAGCCCAGCTTCAACGGGGCGCACCGCCAGAGCCGCGCTCAAGTTCGAGAGAATCGGTTGCAGAGGCGACGCCAAGCAATTGCTTAGCTTAGGCGTTTATTCCGCGCCGCCAAGAGTTTCAGACGCAGTGCGTTGAGCTGAATAAAGCCCGCGGCGTCTTTCTGATCATACGCGCCCGCATCGTCTTCAAAGGTCACATGCGCTTCGGAATAAAGGCTGTGCTCGGACCAACGACCCACCACGCGCGCCGTCCCTTTGTAAAGCTTCAGGCGGACCGTCCCGGTGACATGCCCTTGTGAGGCGTCAATCGCAGCTTGGAGCATTTCCCGCTCGGGCGAGAACCAAAACCCGTTATAGATCAGCTCAGCATAGCGCGGCATCAACTCATCCTTAAGATGCGCAGCGCCCCGGTCCAGCGTGATGCTCTCAATCGCGCGGTGCGCCTCTAGCAGCAGCGTACCGCCGGGGGTTTCATAGATCCCCCGAGACTTCATGCCGACAAACCGCCCTTCAACCAGGTCAAGCCGTCCGCACCCATGTTTGCCGCCAAGCTCATTGAGCTTTGTCAGCAACGCGGCGGGGCTGAGGGCTTCGCCATTCACGCTTACCGCGTCTCCAGACTCAAATCCGATTTCAACATATTCCGGGGTATCCGGCGCCTCCTCGGGATGGGCCGTGCGCTGGTAGACATAGTCTGGCGCTGCAATAGCAGGGTCTTCCAAGACTTTGCCCTCGGAGGAGGTGTGCAGCAGATTCGCATCGACAGAAAAGGGCGCCTCCCCCCGTTTGTCTTTCGCAATGGGAATTTGGTTTTTTTCGGCGAAGTCGATCAGCTTGGTCCGGCTGCTCAGATCCCACTCGCGCCAAGGCGCTATGACCTTGATATCTGGCTCAAGCGCATAGGCGCTGAGTTCAAAGCGGACTTGATCATTCCCCTTTCCGGTCGCGCCATGCGCCACCGCATCCGCGCCTTCGGCCTCGGCTATTTCTACCAGACGCTTGGAGATCAGGGGGCGGGCGATGGATGTGCCAAGCAGATAAAGCCCCTCGTAAACCGCATTGGCCCGAAACATCGGAAAGACAAAGTCGCGCACAAACTCTTCGCGCAGATCCTCGATATAAATCGCTGCGGCCCCCAGCATCTCGGCCTTTGCGCGCGCGGGCTCTAGCTCTTCGCCCTGTCCCAAATCTGCAGTGAAGGTGACCACTTCACACCCGTATTCAGTTTGCAGCCATTTAAGAATGATCGATGTATCAAGACCGCCCGAATAGGCGAGAACAACTTTCTTTGGGGTGCTCATCGGGATCTCCTGCCAGTGCGCTCGCGCTGCTAACGCGAATTGCACTGCCGTGCAAGATCACTGGAATGAGCCACTCATGCCGCAAGTTTCATCGCAAGGTCTCGCAGAAATTCTGCGCGTGACGCATCGTAGCTTTCCAGAACAGCATCAAGATCAACATCCGCCCCCGCGCCCCGCGCGGCTGCGTATTCCCCGGCCTCACAGAGCTCAGAAAGCGTGGCAAAACCCAAGTTCAACGCGCTGCCTTTTAGAAAGTGCATATCCTCTTCAAGCGCGTGGGTCTTTCCGTCGCGGCGCAACCGCGCGACAAGCGCATCGACTTCTTCAACAAATAATTCCACCACCTCTTCAAAATCGTCTGCGCCGATTTCATCGCGAAGGGCGGTTACGCGCGTCCAGTCGATCATCGAATACTCCGGCATTGCTTGGTGCCAAAGTTTACAGACGAGGAGGTTAACCAATTGTAACTCTGTAAAACTCTAAATGTTCAAATCCTAGCTTTGACCCTACATTAAGCCCGCTTCCACATAAGTTAGGCGCAGTAGCAAGGGTGCAAATGATGCAACGTCTAGCGCAGGATGTTAGCAAGGATACGGCGGATGAGAGTGCGCTTCGGCGTCCTATTGCATTGATTGTGGATGACAGCCGCTTGCAACGAAAGATACTGACTGCCTCGGTCGCGCGTTGGGGGTTTGAGGTGATCGAAGCGGCCTCTGGTGTTGAGGCGCTAGAGATTTGCGGCGCGCTTGTCCCCGATATCATTCTCAGCGACTGGATGATGCCCCAGATGAACGGGCTCGAATTCTGTGGTGCGTTCCGCGCCTTGTCGCATGAGGGCTATAGCTATTTTATCTTGCTGACCTCGAAATCTGAAAAAGATGAGATTGCACAAGGGCTTGAGGCGGGAGCAGATGACTTTCTGACCAAACCGGTCAATGCGCATGAGTTGCGTGCACGTATTACAGCCGGGCAGCGCATCATTAAAATGCAGCGCGAGCTTCAGGAAAAAAATCGGATAATTTCTTCAACTTTGATCGAATTGCAGGGTCTTTATGACCTACTCGACGACGATTTGAAGCAAGCCAAAGAGCTTCAGCAATCGCTTGTGCCTGAGCGGCATCGGCGTTTTGAGGCGGGTGACCTTTCGCTTCTGCTACAATCCGCTGGCCATGTCGGCGGTGATTTGGTTGGCTTTTTCGAGGCGCAGCCGGGTCACCTCGGGCTTTATGCGATTGATGTCTCCGGGCATGGGGTCAGTTCTGCGCTGATGACGGCCCGCTTGGCGGGGTATCTTTCGTCCTCGGCGCCGTCGCAGAATGTTGCGCTTTATGAGAAAAGTGACGGGACCTTGGAAATGCGCCCGCCGCTTGACGCGATCAACGCCATCAATGCGCTGGTGCTGAGTGAAATGGAAACTCAGCACTATTTCACAATGTTGCTTGCAGATGTCGACCTAAGCACGGGTCTTGTCCGCATCGGGCAGGCGGGCCACCCCCACCCAGCGGTTCAGCGCGCAGACGGCAGTGTGGAGCAAACCGGCCTAGGCGGCTTTCCTGTCGGCTTGGTCGAAGGGGCGGTGTTTTCCGAATTCGAGCTAACGTTGGCGCCGGGGGACCGTCTCTTGATGCTTTCTGACGGCGTGACTGAGTGCCCAGACCCGAAGGGAAATCTATTGGATGAAGCTGGACTTGCGGCTTTGATGGGGGAGTTGCATCAAGTCTCTGGCCCAGCTTTTTTTGAAGCTTTGATGTGGAAGCTCACGGAATTTGCGGGGGACAAAGATTTTCCCGATGATATCTCGGGGATATTGTTTGAATTTCAGACGCGACTTTGCAGCGATACAGCCTGACGGCGGGATTTTGACATTGATATTCAACTGTTCCCGCTCTGCTCAAGCCGCCCGTTAAACCGTAGGTTTGCCTCCGGCAAAACGGGGGGGGTCGGCGCGTTGCCATCCTGCGGATGGCTGGGGCTACGCGGATACATAGTCAAAATCTAGAGCGCCCGACCTTAAGCCTAAGGCACCCAGCGGTCATTCAGATAGCGCCGTTCCGAGGGGAGGCGCAATCGCGCCGCCCCGTGGG
>CAYWNJ010000321.1:0-3519 GCA_964459535.1 uncultured Rhodobacterales bacterium | reverse complement strand
CGCTGGTTGGGGGCACGATGTTCCTGATGTGGCTGGGCGAGCAGATCACAGCACGCGGGATCGGCAATGGCATATCGCTGATCATCTTTGTCGGCATCATCGCCGAAGTGCCTGCCGCACTCGCGCAATTCTTTGCCAGCGGTCGCTCGGGCGTGATCAGCCCGGCGGTGATTGTAGGCGTCATCTTTATGGTGATCGCGACGATCACATTTGTGGTCTTCATGGAACGCGCGTTGCGCAAGATTCACATCCAATACCCACGCCGCCAAGTCGGCATGAAGGTCTATGATGGCGGCTCAAGCCACCTGCCGGTCAAGGTTAACCCGGCGAGTGTGATCCCCGCGATCTTTGCCTCTTCGCTGCTGCTTTTGCCCGTGACGATCAGCACCTTTTCGGGGAACTCTACGAACCCGGTGATGAGTTGGCTTTTGGCCAATTTCGGACCGGGTCAGCCGCTCTATTTGCTCTTCTTCGCGGTTATGATCGTGTTCTTTGCCTATTTCTACACGTTCAATGTCAGCTTTAAACCTGATGACGTGGCGGAGAACCTTAAGAACCAAAATGGCTTTGTGCCGGGTATCCGGCCTGGACAGAAAACCGCAGAATACCTCGAATACGTCGTTAACCGCATCTTGGTTTTGGGCTCTGCCTATCTGGCGGCGGTATGCCTTCTGCCCGAGGTTATTCGCGGCCAATACGCCATCCCGTTCTATTTCGGCGGCACCTCGGTGCTGATTGTTGTCTCTGTCACTATGGATACAATCCAGCAGGTTCAAAGCCACCTGCTTGCCCATCAATATGAAGGGCTGATAGAGAAATCCAACCTACGCGGGAAGACTCGCAAGCGGGGCAAGCGCAGCCCGGTTCGACGTTAAGAAGGAGCCGCATAGATGAACATTATTCTTCTTGGGCCGCCAGGTGCGGGCAAGGGCACACAGGCGCGCGCCTTAACCGAAGAGCGGGGCATGGTGCAGCTGAGTACCGGCGATATGCTACGCGCGGCCAAAGATAGTGGCACAGAGATGGGCAAGATCGTTGCGGATGTTATGGCGCGCGGAGATCTTGTGACCGATGAGATCGTGATTGGCCTGATCCGCGAGCAGCTAGAGAACGCGCAAGGCACGGGCTTTATCTTCGACGGTTTTCCTCGGACGCTGGCGCAGGCCGACGCGCTGGGTGATTTGCTGGCGCAGCAGGGCCAGTCGTTGGACGCGGTGATTGAGCTTGAGGTGGATGACGCCGTTCTGGTTGACCGCATCGTCGGACGCGCCGAGCAAGCCCGTGCGGCCGGAGAGCCTGTGCGTGCGGATGACAATGCTGAGGCGATGAAGGTCCGCTTGATGGAATATTACAAGAAGACCTCGCCGCTGATCGGCTATTATCATGCCAAGGGAAATCTCTCGAAAGTCGATGGGCTGGGCGAGATTGACGCGGTAAGATCTGCAATCTCAGCACTGCTTGACGCTTGATTTTCATCAGGTCTTGACGCCTCTGGGAAAGCCCCCTATCCCTCGCGCACCTTAAAGAGATTCGCTCTGGGCGTGCCTAGATTGACGCGTTCTTTAATCATAGCCCGAATTGTACGAATTCGGGCTTTCTGTTGTGAAAAAAGGGCCTGGCATTACGGGTCCGCGACTGAAAGGAAAATGCCAAGTGGCACGAATTGCAGGGGTTAATATCCCCACCTCCAAACGGGTTCCGATTGCCTTGACCTACATTGCGGGCATTGGTCGGTCCTCAGCCGAAACAATCTGCGGCGCCGTCGGGATCGAGGCGAATCGCCGCGTGAACGAACTGTCCGATGCGGAAATCCTGAAAATCCGCGAGCATATCGACGAGAATTTCATGGTTGAGGGCGACCTGCGCCGCGAGGTGCAGATGAATGTCAAACGTTTGATGGATCTGGGCTGCTATCGCGGTCTGCGTCACCGTCGTAATCTGCCGGTTCGGGGTCAGCGGACCCATACGAACGCCCGCACACGCAAAGGCCCGGCCAAGGCCATTGCTGGTAAGAAGAAATAGGGGGCGCTTCGATGGCACGTGATGCACGGCGCGGTAAGCGCAAAGTTTCCAAGAATATCGCAGCGGGCGTGGCCCATGTGAATTCTTCATTCAACAATACCAAGATTTTGATCTCTGATGTGCAGGGCAATGCGATCTCTTGGAGCTCAGCGGGCACAATGGGCTTTAAAGGGTCGCGCAAATCCACGCCTTACGCTGCGCAAATGGCGGCTGAGGATGCGGGACGCAAAGCGCAAGAACATGGCGTCAAAACGCTTGAGGTCGAGGTGCAAGGCCCCGGTTCCGGGCGTGAAAGCGCGCTGCGGGCTTTGGCTGCGGTTGGATTCAATATCACCTCGATCCGCGATGTGACCCCGATTGCGCATAATGGCTGCCGGCCACCCAAGCGCCGCCGCGTCTAGTATTTTGGTGATCGCAGGCGCGCGGAGGCGGGCTTGCGCTTTGTTTTGACTAACCTCGGGCGTGCGCGCTTTTCGGACATAGGGCGCGTACAAGAATGGAGGGATATATGATCCACAAAAACTGGGCCGAATTGATCAAGCCACAACAGCTTGAGGTGAAACCAGGGAACGATCCTGCGCGTCAAGCGACGGTCGTTGCCGAGCCTTTGGAGCGTGGCTTTGGTTTGACCATGGGCAATGCGCTGCGCCGCGTTTTGATGTCAAGCCTTCAGGGCGCCGCGATCGTGAGCGTTCAAATTGACAATGTTCTGCATGAGTTTTCCTCTGTCGCGGGTGTGCGCGAGGATGTGACAGACATCGTGCTGAACCTCAAAGGCGTTGGCATCCGCATGGAGGTCGAAGGACCCAAGCGGCTGTCAATTTCCGCCAAAGGTCCGGGCGTTGTTACAGCCGGTGACATTTCGGAAAGCGCTGGCATTGAGATCCTCAACCGCGATCACGTGATCTGTCACCTGGATGACGGGGCCGATGTGTATATGGAACTGACCGTAAACACCGGCAAAGGCTATGCGGCGGCAGAGAAGAACAAGCCAGAAGACGCACCAATCGGGCTGATCCCCATTGATGCGATCTATTCCCCGATCAAGAAAGTGAGCTATGACGTCCAGCCCACCCGCGAAGGTCAGGTGCTGGATTATGACAAGCTGACAATGAAGGTCGAAACGGATGGCTCGATCACGCCAGACGATGCGCTCGCCTTTGCGGCGCGGATCTTGCAGGATCAGCTTCAGATCTTCGTCAACTTTGACGAGCCAGAAAGCGCGCAGGCCAGCCAGGACGATGACGGTCTTGAGTTCAACCCGCTTCTGCTTAAGAAAGTGGACGAGCTTGAGCTTTCGGTGCGCTCGGCGAACTGCCTGAAGAACGACAACATCGTTTATATCGGGGATCTGATCCAAAAAACCGAAGCAGAGATGCTGCGGACGCCAAACTTTGGGCGTAAGTCTTTGAACGAAATCAAAGAGGTGCTCTCTGGCATGGGCTTGCACTTGGGCATGGATGTCGAAGACTGGCCGCCAGACAATATCGAAGATCT
>CAYWNJ010000320.1:0-3522 GCA_964459535.1 uncultured Rhodobacterales bacterium | reverse complement strand
GCGGTCATCGGCTCCTGAAAGATCATGCCGATCTCATTGCCGCGAATGGTGCGCATCAACTCTTGGTCGGTTTGCGCAAGGTCAAGCCCGTCCCCGTCGCGTCGATCAAAGACAAGCTGCCCGTTCGCAATCTTCCCGCCGCCGAACTCAACCAGGCGCATCAGCGATAGCGAGGAGACCGATTTGCCGGACCCGCTTTCCCCGACAACGCAGACCGTCTCGCCCGAGCGGATGTTGAAAGAGACGTCCTCAACCCCGACAACCGGCCCGTCTTTTGTCTGAAATTCGACCCGCAAGCTGCGAATGTCGGCAATGGGGTGCGGATCAGCGGAATCGAGCATCAACGGCCTCCTAAATCAGGTCGTCTCAGGCTAGGCGCGGGCTGCGTCCAAGTCAAACCTCCTGCGCGCGCTGGGCCGCTTGACGCGACGGTGGTACAACTGGAGGCTTGCTTTTTGGGCAAAACCTGGTTCGATATAGGGTATTCGCGGGGGCGTTCGTCGAAATCACTTGCATAATCCATCGGTTATCGCAGGAGATAGGCAGGGGACAATCCCGCGCCGCGCACGGTGCGCGGCATATAACAATGGCGGCGGCATAGGGCTGCCGCTGAACTGGGAGTCGAATGATGAAGTTAAAAACGCTATTGCTTGGTGCTGTGGCCACCGGTCTGACCGGGATGGCGGCGCTGCCGGGCCTGGCTCAAGAGCGCGGCCGGGACGGTGAAGTCAAAATCATCTATTGGCAGGCGCCATCCATCCTGAACCCGTTCCTGTCGGGCGGCACGAAGGATGTGGAATCGGCCAGCCTCGTGATCGAGCCGCTCGCGCGCTATAATGAAACAGGCGAGATGGTGCCCTATCTTGCCGAAGAGATCCCAACCGTTGGCAATGGCGGTGTGAGCTCTGACCTGACCACCATCACCTGGAAGCTCAAAGCGGGCCTGATGTGGTCCGATGGCAGTGCGGTGACCTCGGCGGATGTCAAATTCACCGCTGATTACTGCATGCACCCCGAGGGCGGCTGCGCCCAGCTTGCGTTCTTTGACGGGGTGGAAAGTGTTGAGACGCTGGACGAGCTGACAGTCAAAGTCACCTTCAACCAGCCCAAGCCAAACCCTTATGGCCCGTTTGTGGGTGGCCAATCGCCGATTATCCAAGCCGCGCAATTTGCGGAGTGCATGGGGGCAAAGGCGCCTGAATGCACAGATGCCAACTTTGGCCCTATTGGCACAGGACCGTTTGTGGTCGCTGATTTCCGTCCAAATGACGTGATCCAATATGAAGCGAACCCGAACTATCGCGAACCTGGCAAACCTGCATTCGCATCCGTGCTCTTTAAAGGCGGCGGAGATGCAACGGCTGCGGGTCGTTCGGTTCTGGAAACCGGCGAGTTCGACTATGCTTGGAACCTACAGCTCGCGCCTGATGTGATTGCGAAGATGGAAGAAGCGGGCAAAGGCACCGCGATTGCAGGCTTCGGCCCGCTCGTGGAGCGGCTGGAGATGAACCTCACCAACCCATCGCCTGATCTGCCGCCCGAGACACGCTCGACCGTGGCCGAGCCACACCCATTCCTCTCGGACGCAAGCGTGCGCGAGGCGCTGTCTATGGCGATCGACCGGACGCTCTTGACCGAGATCGGCTATGGCAAAGCGGGCGAGCCAACCTGTAACCTGGTGCCTGCACCAGCAATCTATGCCTCCGACAATACCGCCTGTCTGACCCAAGACATTGCGGGCGCCAATGCGATGCTTGACGCCGCAGGCTGGGTGGACAGCGATGGCGACGGGGTGCGTGATAAGGATGGGGTGAAGCTCAGCATTCTCTATCAGACCTCGACCAATGCGGTGCGTCAGGATTTCCAAGCGCTGATCAAACAGTGGTGGAGCGAGATTGGCGTTGAAACCGAGCTGCGCAACTTGAACGCGTCGGTCTTCTTTGGCGGAGATCCCGGCAGCCCGGACACATTCCAAAAATTCTACGCGGATGTGGAAATGTATGCCAACACGTTCAACGGCACGGACCCGCAGCAATATCTTGCGGCCTATCGCTGCGGCCAAGAGCCAAAGCCGTCCAGCCAGTGGCAGGGTGAGAATATCAACCGCTTCTGCGATCCAGCCTATGACGCGCTGATCGACGAGCTTGCCCGGACAGGCGAGATCGACAAGCGGGCGGAACTTGCCAAAAAGATGAATGACATGCTGACCAAAGACAGCTTTGTCATCGTGCCGCTGGTGAACCGCGCACGGGTCTCGGCCCATGCCAACAGCCTCGGTGGTATCAAGCTTAATGTCTGGGACAGCGAGCTTTGGAACATCGCCGATTGGCATCGTAAGTAAGGACGTTTGATCGTCTGCGCCGCGCCCGGGCATGTCTCCGGGCGCGGCATTTCTTCTGATAGGGCGGGGGGATATGTTTGTGATCACGCGATCCGTATTTTCCTGTTCCTGCTGTAATGGCCTTGGGCTTCATAATGAGAGATGCAATGCGACTTAGCTTGACATGGGCTTTGGGAGCGAAAATAGCACGGCGCGCACAGCCTAGCCGCCCTGCCGTTTTGAAGAGGCCCGCTGCGCTATGCTGACCTTTACCATTCGTCGGTCGATCCTCTCGATCCCGACGCTCCTCTTTATCAGCTTCGTCATTTTTGGCCTGCTACAACTCGCCCCCGGTGATCCAATGGCCCAAGTGCCGCTGACGGTCCCGCCGGAGGTGAAAGAAAAAATGCGCGAGGCGCTGGGTCTGGGGCAGCCTTGGTATATCCAATACTGGAAATGGCTGGTGCAGTTCTTTTGGATCGAGCCGCTGGTCTTGGTTGATCACATGTTCGGCACGGCGTTTTCAGAGGGCGCACAGCGCGTGATTTCCTGGCAAACGCGCAGCCCAGTGATGGACATTGTTGTCCAGCGGATCCCGCAAACGCTTTGGGTGGTTGGGCTTTCATATGTCGTTGGCATTCTGATCGCGCTGCCGGTCGGGATTTACTCGGCCTATCGCCATTATTCGGTCTTTGACCAGGCCGGCACCTTTGTGACCATGATTGGCTTTTCGATCCCGCCCTTCTTTACCGGCCCACTGCTGATCGTCATCTTCTCGGTCTATCTGGGCTGGCTGCCATCGATTTATGACACCACCCATGTTGTGACCGATTGGCAGAGTTTCAAAGTCCAGTTTATGCAGATGATCATGCCGGTTATGGTTTTGGCATTGCAGACCACGGCCCAGATCAGCCGCTATATGCGCGGCGCGATGCTGGACAATCTGAACCAAGACTATGTGCGCACCGCCCGCGCCAAGGGTTTGCGCGAGGCAACCGTGGTTATGGTGCATGTGCTGCGCAACTCTATGATCCCGGTCGTGACGGTGATTGCGATCAACGTGCCTGCGATTTTTGGCGGCGCGATCATCACCGAGAACGTCTTTAAGGAGAACGGGATTGGCCAGCTTTTGATCACGGCTCTGTCCGCACACGATGTGCCTTTTGTGCTGATCTCGGACTTTCTCTTCGCCATCCTTGTCG
>CAYWNJ010000319.1:0-3546 GCA_964459535.1 uncultured Rhodobacterales bacterium | reverse complement strand
CTAAGGCTTGTTTTCTCCAATCCAAAAAAGGATGCATTCAAATTCGCGTTCGAGGCAAAGCCGAGAGGAAGCGGATTTGAATTCAATTTAACAAAACCCACGCTAACCGCGCTCTTTGCGGTTGGCGCTGTAGTGTGCCCATAAGTCAGGGCGGCGGGCGGCGGTGAGTTTCTCGCTCATCTCGCGCCGCCAAGCGCTCACCTTACCATGATCCCCAGAGGTTAAGACCTCGGGGATCTTACGCCCCTCCCACTCAGCAGGGCGCGTGTAATGCGGATGTTCCAAGAGCCCTTCCGCATGGCTTTCGTATTCGACACTTTCAGAGTTGCCTAGAACACCGGGCAATAGCCGTACTGTGGCATCAAGCATCGCCTGCGCAGCAATCTCGCCCCCCGTTAGGACAAAGTCACCAAGACTAATCTCGGTAATGTCGAACGCCTCAAGCACCCGCTCGTCCACCCCTTCAAAACGTCCACACAAGATCGTCACGCCATCGCTGCGGGCCAAATCTTGTGCCATCGCCTGATCAAAACGCTTGCCACGCGGCGACATATAGAAGATCGGCCAATTCCCTTTTGCATATTGCTGCGCCTCGCCCAGCGCCGCCGCGACCACATCAGCGCGCAAGACCATACCTGCACCGCCTCCGGCGGGGGTGTCGTCAACATTGCGGTGCTTGCCCACGCCATGACGGCGCAGGTCATGCGTGTGCAATTCCCAACGCCCATCACGCAGGGCTTTGCCAACAACCGAGGCATTTAGGGCGCCGGGGAAGATCTCGGGGAAGAGCGTCACGATCCGCGCCTGCCAGGGATCGCCAGTAGCCTTTGATAGATCTTGGCACATGCTTAACCCAGCCCAGCCGCGACCAAAATCGACTGCTTCGCCGCCTTGCGCGCGTCACTATCTTTATGGGTGCGGTTGGCCTCTAGCATGTCCAGCAGAACGGGTTCAGGCAGTCTGGTATTCGCGGGCGGCACGGGCGTTAGGCGGCGCAGCAAATGCGCCGGAAGGTCACAATGCTCGAGCAAACCGCTTGCCGGGCCGAGCGGTTCATCCCGAAAAGCCTCCAGCGGGCGGTAAAAGACTGGCACGTCAACCGCGTCTTGAACCTGTGCAAGAACGCCAACAAGATCGGCGGCATTGGGATAAGCTTGAACAAAGCTATCATAATCCATGGTCATCGACGAAGACTTTACATGCTGCCAATAGGCGGATCGAAGCCAGCGCTCCGGATCTCGAATACCAGCATAGATGATCACTTCGGCCTTTGGAAAGAGGCGCTTGATTGCCGCAACATAGGTTTGAACCAACGCGACGGCCGCACTGTAATCGCCCTGCGCCCCGCGACCCGGCATATGCCCAGAAAGCTCCTCTGCGGATAGAATAAGAACACGGCGCGGCATCGACGGAAGGCTACGCAGCAAAGCGTCAAAGCGGAAGCTCACCTTGGCAAGGCTTATCGGGTCGCGCCAGGTTGAAAAGCCGCGTGCGGCCAGAACCACGGGCTCCATCATACCGCGCAGACGGATGGCCGCTTTGGGTTGCAGCACTTTGCGATTGGCCCGCAAAAAGGCTTGCACCGACGTCGTACCTGTTTTGTGAAAGCCGATATGCAGAACAACGCGGCGCGGCATCAGAGCATCGTGCGCAACACGCTCAGCGCATCGGACTTTGTGCGGGAGAGCTCTGCATCCGACAGGCCCGCCCGGTTGATTTTGAGCAAGACCGCCGCCGCCTCGGCGCTCATCCCGACCTTCAAAGGCGATTGCGGCTCGAGAACATTCCGCAGATCAGACGGCAAATCAAACAAGTCGAGCAAAGGACCCGCAGGACCGAGAGGATGCGCGCTGCCCGCCTCCAGAGGCAGGCGCAGGATGGGCTGGTTCACCACAGCTTCAATGCGGCGCGCTTGGGCATCCAGATCGCTTAACTGTTCAAAGCGGGCGGCAAAAGAGTCCAAATCCTCTGTTACCCGATGCACTTTGAGGTTTTGCATCCAAAGGCTGCGGAGCCAATCTTTGGCATCCCGCGTTCCAAGCGCCAATTGCGCGGGACAAACTTCCAGCATCGCCCCAGCCAGCGTCGAGGCCGCCGAATAATCCGACACTCTTGGATGGCCAGGGATACGCCCGCACAGATCAACACAAGAAATCAACGCGGGGCGATCTGGCGGAGGCAAGGCCGCCGCAAAGGCATCTTGAAATTGGGCCAGCAGCAGCGCACTCGGCATCCCCGAATAGCGCTTGGCGAGCCCAACCACAGGCCCAAGCTGCGGCGCGCCGAGTATCTCCACATGGCCCGCGAGAGCCTTCGCATTGCGCAGCAGCATATGCTCGATGGTGGACGTACCCGTCTTGTGAAACCCAAAATGGATGACCCGCAGCGCCGTCATCTTAGAGCAAACCCTCTGGCGGATCGGCGACAATCCGGCCAGCGTTCAGATCAACCGTTGGGACAATCGCCTTGGTGAATGGCATTAAAACCGTACTACTCCCCCCCGGTATCTCAAGCTCGAGCAGATCCGAAGCGCCGTGATTATGAACCGCGCGCACATGGCCAAGCACACCGCCCCCGGTATCCACCACGAGCAGCCCGACGAGGTCGGTATGATAAAACTCATCATCCGGCAAATGCGGGAGCCGCTCTCGCGGTGCATAAAGCAGCGTCCCCTTTAGCGCATCCGCTTCTTCTTTGTTTCGGATCTCGGCGATGCGCGCGCAAAAGCCCAATTTTATTGGTCGGATAATTGCCAGGGTAAACGCACCGGTCCCATCCTCTCGGGTTAGCGGACCATAGGTTTCTATATCCTCTGGCACCGCGCAAAAGGACTTTAGTCGAACCTCACCGCGCACCCCATAGGCGCCGCCAATCGCTCCGACACAAACGCGCACATTGCTCATGGCACACCCCGGCACACGCGGTCACGCATCACGCCCGACAGATCCTCACACCGATCCGCAGCAGATTGCGAGGCGTAGATCCACCCGGCGATAAACGCAACGGGAAGCAGAACAATCAAGCGCAACATCTTAAACCTGCTAGAAACCAGGATGACGCGAGTCTAAGAAAGCGCCGCGCTTCTGTCCAGGATCCGGCGGGACAGACCGCCAGACCCTGAGCATAGCTGAGATTATTCAGCGGTTTCACCCGCTGCTTCGGCAGCTTTGGCCGCCTTCTCTTCGGCGCGATCTTTGGCCTTTTGACCAGGCTCGCCCTTTTTGGGGTTCGCACGCACTTTCTTTTCCAACACGCCCGCCGCTTCAAGCATCCGCGCAATCCGGTCTGTGGGCTGCGCGCCCTGGCCAAGCCAGTGCTGCACACGCTCAAGATCCATCTTTACCCGCTCTTCGCTGTCTTTGGGCAGAAGGGGGTTATAGGTGCCCAGCTTTTCAATAAAGCGCCCGTCGCGCGGCATCCGGCTATCGGCTGCGACAATGCGATAGAAGGGGCGTTTTTTCGAGCCGCCGCGGGCCAGTCTGATTTTCATTGCCATGGAGATTTTCCTTTTGTTGCAGAAGGGTGATGCACCCTAAGATTGATATT
>CAYWNJ010000318.1:0-3547 GCA_964459535.1 uncultured Rhodobacterales bacterium | reverse complement strand
AAAGATCATCCATCAAGCTGCCCAATCACCTGGCCCTGGTCCAAAACCCGGTAAATATGGGCAGTATCGCCGCCTGACTTAGCGATTAGGCTTTCAAGATTGCTATCCGCGTCGATGTCACCGTCGAACTTGTCGGTCGTCAGCTCCGACGTGATCGACCGCACACGCAGAACACGCGCCCGGTTAATATCGCTAACGAAGTCTTCGATATACGGATCGGAGGGATTGAGTAGGATATGCTGCGGATCCCCTTGCTGAACCACCGCGCCATCTTTGAGGATTACAAGATGATCGGCAAGCTTAAGCGCTTCATCCAGGTCATGGGTGATAAAGACAATGGTCTTGTGCAATTCGCGCTGCAACTCAAGCAGCAGGTCCTGCATGTCCGTCCGAATGAGCGGATCAAGCGCTGAGAAAGCCTCATCCATCAGCATGATATCGGTATTGGCCGTCAGCGCCCGCGCGATCCCAACGCGCTGTTGCATCCCGCCAGAGAGCTGCGAGGGATAGCGATCCCCGTAACCGCCAAGGCCCACCCGCTCCAGCCACTTTGCGGCCTCGCGTGTTTGTTCCTCTGTCGGCGCGCTTTGCACCGACAGCGCCATCGCCGCGTTTTGGGTGACCGTCCGGTGCGGAAGCAGCGCAAATTTCTGAAAGACCATGGACATAGAGCTGCGCCTAAGCTCGCGCAGCTCCGCCGGGCCGAGGCCCAGGACGTCTGTGCCGTCCAGCAGCACTTGGCCCGCGCTGGGTTCAATCAATCGGTTGAGGTGGCGGATCAAGGTTGACTTGCCCGAACCCGATAGCCCCATAATAACTGTGATCTCACCGGCTTGCATGTCCACATTGATGTCTTGCAAGCCTAGCACATGGGCGTGCTGTTCGAGCAAATCCGGCTTGCTCAGCCCGCCTTTGACCTTGGCGACCATCTCGCGGTCGCGCGGGCCAAAGATCTTGTAGAGATTGCGGATTGAAATTTTTGGCTGTGACATGGATCAGTGCGCCTTACTTTGCTTATCAACGCGCCCCAGCGCCGCTTTGGACACGCGGTCCAGGATGACGGCCAGCAGCACAATCCCCAGACCTGCGACGATGCCCACACCCAGCTCCAAATTGCGGATCCCGCGCAGAACCAGCACGCCAAGACCCGGCGCTGATACGAGCGAGGCAATCACCACCATCGCAAGGCTCATCATGATCGTCTGGTTGATGCCCGCCATGATGTTGGGCAGGGCGAGCGGCAGTTGCACGCGCCATAGCTTCTGCTGTTTCGTCATGCCAAATGCGTCAGCAGCCTCGATCACATCTCGGTCCACGAGCCTGATCCCAAGATCCGTAAGACGGATCACCGGGACAATTGCATAGAGGATAATCGCGATCCCATAAAGCTTGGACTCGGTGACGGAAAAGAGGAAGATCAGCGGGATCAAATAGACAAAGGTCGGCAACGTCTGAAGCAGGTCGAGGATGGGCACGATCAGCCGCTGCGTTAGGTCAGAGCGGGACATGCCAATCCCAATCGGCACCCCAATCGCGACCGACAGGCTCGTGCAGACAAAGACAATGGCAAGCGTCTGCATCGCGACATTATAGTGATCAATGAAGGCAAAGAAGAGCAGGACAAAGCCAACAAAAGCCGTCACCCCGCGTGAGCGGCTGGCGGACCAAGATATGATCAGGAGCAGCGGGATCATGATCCACCAGGGCGTCGATTGAAACAGCGCCAAAGCACCGTCGAGCATCCACGAGAGCGGTTGCGTTAAAGGGTCCAAGAAGAACTTCAACTCGTCCCGAACCGCCAGAAAGCCTGTCTCAAGCGAGGCCGTCAAATCTCGGGTCTGGCTAATTTGATCGCACGCCTCGTGCAGAACATCGAGCGAGGGGAAGGGCAGGGCAGGGCCGTCCGCTGCGGCATCCTCTCCTTTGGCCTGTGCCAAAAGCTGCGTCATCGACATGGGCGCGTCGGTTTTGTCCGCATCGCACCATTCGCGCAGACCGACCGCGTCAAAGACCTGTTCATAGGCCGCCATAGCATATCCCCCGCTCTGTTACGTCCGCGCGCCGAAAATGCTCCGGCGCGCGCGTTTTGTAGATGCCCTAAGGCTTATTGCAGAAGCGCAGCGAGGTTTTCACGCGCTGAATCGTTCAGCCAGCCACCCCAAACATCTTTGTAGGAGGTCAGGAAGTAAACGGCGGCCTCTTCATAAGAGGCGTTGTTGTCATCCTGCCAAGCCAGCACTTCGCCCATCTGCGCGTTGGTGAAGGACATGTTCTTGAGGAACTCAACAACCTCTGGCTCGCGGTCCATCAGACCCGGTGCGACAGCGGTGACAACCTTTGCCGTTGGGTAGGCAGAGGCTTGAGGTGCCGCGCATTCCGGATCGCCGTTGCAGCTGTGGCTGTCCTGGTTGAAATCCGCGACCTTAACCTGAACCATCGGGTATTTGCCCAAAACCGAGGTTGGGGCCCAGTAATAGCCGAACCAAGGCTCCTCATTGGCATAGGCCGCCGCAATCGCCGCAGCGAGTGTCTCGCCCGAACCATGTTGGAAGCGCTCAAGCCCATTGCCCGCCGCATCAATCGCCTTGAGGTTGTTGTTATTCACAACATCGCAGGCCCAACCGGCAGGGCAGTCGTGGAACTGACCGCCAACAAGCGCTGGATTTGCCAAAACGCCTTCGATTGTGGTCAGCTCTGGATGCGCCTCGGCCAGATAGGCGGGGATCCACCACGCCTCAACGCCGCCGTCGGAGAGCACGTCTGCCAGCTCGACCAGCTTCTTGTCGGCCACAAGCTCTTCGTAGACGGGTGAGGAATTCACCCAAAGCTCGGTCAGAATATCCGGCTCACCTGTCTCCGCGATGGAGGCCATCGCTGGGGTCGTGGAGGACGGCACCAGCTGCACGCTGCACCCATAGCCATTGGTCATCAGAAAATCCGCGACATGCGTGACAACTGCGGACGACGCCCAGTCCATTTCCGTGATTGAGACATTGCCGCAATCGGCCTGCGCCGCGCCAGCGGTCCCGAGTGCAAGCGCAAAGGCACCTGCCGTCATCTTAAGTTTCATTGGATACTCCCTGTTTTTTAGCATCTGGCGGTCAGGCTAATCGGAGACTTTGATCTGCGAGTGACACATATCCGCCATGTATTTTACTTCGTTGGCCGCGCTGGCTATCTTGATGGCCTCAAGCCAGGCGGTGAAGGTACAATGGTCCATAAGGGAGAGAATGCCAAGACAGTTGGGTTGGAAATAGTGGTGACGCCCTATTTCAACCTAGCAGCGACAATGTCTTTTCTCGATCCGTTTCGCGCGGCGAATTATCTTGAGGGCATGCCGCTCTTCCACTGGCAGCTTGTGTCCGAGGTTGGTGGGCCCATCGTAGCCAGCAATGGTACCCAAATCGACACGGTGCCGTTTCAGGGGAGCCGTATCAAAGAAGACGATCTTTTCTTTGTGTCGTCTAGCTGGGAGCCCGAACGTCATGTCTCTTCTGCCATGCGTGCCCATCTTCGGAACGCGGCCAAGCGTCGGGCTATTTTGGGC
>CAYWNJ010000317.1:0-3562 GCA_964459535.1 uncultured Rhodobacterales bacterium | reverse complement strand
CAGCATCTTGCCTTCAAGGCCAATGTCAAAGATCCCGGCCCGCTCGGAAAAGAGCCCGGCAAGGCAGGCCAGCAAGAGCGGCGTGGCCAGGCGCACCGTGCTATCCAGCAATTGGATGAGGGTCAGGAACTCCATCACGCGCGCGCCTTTTGCAGAGCGAGGAACAGCTTTTGCAGCGGCAAGCGCACCATGTTGTCGAGCGCGCCTGTGAAGAGGATGACCAAGGCTTGGATCACGACGATCAGCTCGCGCGGGATGCTCGTCCAGAGCGCGAGCTCTGCACCGCCTTGGTAGAGAAAGCCAAAGAGGACGGCGGCCAGGAGGACACCCACCGGGTGGCTGCGCCCCATCAGTGCGACAGCGATGCCGATAAAGCCTGCCCCTTCAACGGCGTTGAGAACCAGGCGTTCCGCCTCTCCCATGACATTGTTGATGGCCATAAGACCCGCGAGCGCGCCGGAGATGAGCGCGGCGATCATGGTGATCCGTACTGGGCCAATTCCGGCATAGCGCGCGGCGCGTTGAGATTTTCCGAAAGCGCGAATTTCCAGGCCCAACGGCGTGCGCCAGATCAGCACCCAGACCAGAAGGCAAGCGATGAGGGCGACGAAAAGCGAGATATTCGCGGGGGCAGCTTTGGAGAAATTGATGCCCAGAGGCGCCAGGATTTCGTGCAGCGTCGGCAGGTGGACGTTTTCCGAAAACCTGGCAGTTGCTGGATCTTGAGAGCCGCGCGGGCGCAAGACATTGACCAGCAGGTAGTTGAGAAGGGCAGCGGCGACGAAGTTAAACATGATCGTGGTGATCACGATATGGCTGCCGCGGCTGGCTTGCAGATAGCCAGGGATCAGCGCCCAGGCCGCACCAAAGAGTGCGGCGCCCGTGCTTGCGGCAAGCAAGGCGAGGCTCCAATGGGGCCAGGGGATAAAGAGGCAAATGAGCGCCACGCCCAGGCCTCCGAGCATGGCTTGGCCTTCGCCCCCGATATTGAAAAGCCCCGCGTGGAACGCGACCGCCACGGCCAGGCCGGTGAAGGTGAAATTCGTTGCGTAGTAGAGCGTATAGCCCCAGCCATAGGTGGAGCCTACCGCGCCGGTGACCATGAGTTTCACGGCAGCGATGGGGTCTTCGCCGATGGCAAGAATGGTCAGCGCCGAAAGGAGGGTGGCAAGGAGGAGGCAGATGAGGGGGACTAGGACCACCTCGGCCCATCGTGGCATTACATCCATGGCGTGGCCTTTTGGGTCGGGGGGAGAGGGGGCTTTGCCCCCGCGCGATGCGCTCCCCCAGGATATTTTTGGCAAGAGGAAAAGGTCATGGGGTTACACCCGCCATAAGGAGGCCCAATTCGGTTTCATCGGTTTGATTTGGCAGGCGTGTGCCGGTGATTTGACCGTCAAACATGACCGCGATACGGTCGGAGAGGCTGAGGATTTCTTCGAGTTCGACGGAGACGAGGAGGATGGCTTTGCCGGCGTCTCTGAGTGCAACGATTTGTTGGTGGATGAATTCGATGGCGCCGATATCGACGCCACGGGTGGGTTGTCCGATGAGGAGGAGGCTCGGGGCGCGCTCAATCTCGCGCGCGAGGACGAGTTTTTGTTGGTTGCCGCCGGAGAAACCCTTGGCCGCGAGGCGCGGATTGGGCGGTCGGACATCGAAGCGGGTCATTTTTGCTTGGGTGTCGGCGCGGATTGCGGCGTTATTGCTGAGAACGCCTTTGCGGTAGGCCGGATCGGTATGATATCCAAAGGCCGTGTTTTCCCAGGCGGCGAAATCGAGGATGAGGCCTTCGCGCTGGCGATCCTCTGGCACATGCGCGATGCCGTCGGCGCGGCGCGATTGGCCATTGCTGCGCCTGCCCGTGAGGTCGAGCTTTCGGCCTGAGACATGGATCTGGCCAGTGGCAGAAGCGTAGCCTCCGAGCACCTCGAGCAGTTCGGATTGGCCATTTCCGGCAACGCCTGCGATCCCGAGGATCTCGCCCGCGTGAACCTGCAAATCGACGCCGCGCAGGCGCGCGACGCCTTGGATATCAGTCACCTGCAAGTTTTCGATGTCAAGGATGACCGGGCCGGGTGTTGCGGGTGTTTTGGAAACGCGCAGCAGCACTTTACGGCCCACCATAAGCTCGGCAAGCTCTTCGGGCGATGTGTCTGCGGTGCGAAGCGTGGCGGTCATTTCACCGCGCCGCATCACGCTCACGGTATCGGTAATCTCCATGATCTCGCGCAGCTTATGGGTGATTAGGATGATGGTTTTACCTTCATCCCGCAGGCGCGTGAGAATGCGAAAGAGCTGGTCCGCCTCGGCCGGGGTAAGCACGCCGGTGGGCTCGTCCAAGATCAGAATGTCGGCCTGGCGATAGAGCGCTTTGAGGATTTCGACGCGTTGCTGCATGCCCACCCCGATATTCTCGATCAGTGCGTCCGGGTCGATTTGGAGCCCATACTCTGCGGCAAGCTCGAGCAGCGTGGCGCGTGCCTTGGTCAGGGAAGGGCGCAGCAGCGCCCCGTCTTCGGCGCCGAGGATGATGTTTTCGAGAACTGTAAAGGTCTCGACCAATTTGAAATGTTGGAAAACCATGCCGATACCTGCCGCGATTGCGGCTTGGCTATCGGGAATATCGGTTGGAGCTCCGGCGATGTGAATGCTGCCCGCATCGGCTTTGTAAAAACCGTAGAGGATGCTCATCAGGGTTGATTTGCCCGCACCGTTTTCGCCGATAATGCCATGGATCGTGCCAGGCATGACGGAAATCGAAATGTCCTTGTTGGCCTGAACGGGGCCGAAGGACTTGGATATGCCCCGAAGTTCTATGGCAGGTGCGGTCATGCGGTCTCGCAAATTGCGCGGGCCACCTCTGAGGGATGGCCCGCGCTTTGTCGTTCAGGACTTTAGAAATCAAGCACGGGGCAGCTGTCATTCGTGTAGTAGGCTGCGACTTCAAGCTCGCCATCGATGATCTTTTGCCGCGCCGCGTCTACGGCCGCTTTCATCTCATCGTTGACCAGCGCCGCGTTGTGCTCATCCAGAGCATAACCAACGCCTTCTTCTGCAAGGCCCAGGGTGAAGATACCGGTTTCGACATTCTCGCCTGCCTTCATCGCCTCATAAACGGCAACGTCAACGCGCTTGAGCATGGAGGTCAGGACCGAGCCGGGGTGCAGATAGTTTTGGTTGCTGTCCACACCGATGGAGAGCTTACCCTCGTCTGCGGCTGTGCCTAGAACGCCCACGCCAGTGCCGCCTGCTGCGGCATAAATCACATCCGCGCCTTGGCTAATTTGCGCCTTGGTCAGCTCGGAGCCTTTGACCGGGTCATTCCACGCCGCCGGGGTGGTTCCGGTCATGTTGGCGATGACGGTTGCATCAGGGTTGACGGCTTTCACGCCTTGGGCGTAGCCGCAGCCGAAATGGCGGATAAGTGGGATATCCATACCGCCGATGAAGCCCACGGTGCCCGTCTCGGACGCCATCGCAGCCATCATGCCCACAAGGGACGAGCCCTCATGCTCGGCAAAGCCAATCCGACGAACGTTTGGCGCGTCAAGCCAGACCA
>CAYWNJ010000316.1:0-3565 GCA_964459535.1 uncultured Rhodobacterales bacterium | reverse complement strand
CCTGAAGTTCGAATTCGTCGGCGTAAACTACTATGACGGCCAAGGCTTTATGGTTCCTAAAGATCTGGGCGTAGGCTCGGCAAAAGATCTGGACGGCGCGACAGTCTGCATCCAGACTGGCACAACCACCGAGTTGAACTTGGCAGACTTCTTCCGGGCCAACAACATCAGCTATGAGCCAGTGCCAATCGAAACCAACGCCGAAGCGCAGCAGCAATACCTTGCAGGCGCGTGCGACGTTTACACCACAGACGCCTCCGGCCTGGCCGCGACACGCGCGACCTTCGAAGATCCTTCGGCACATGTCGTTCTGCCCGAGATCGTCTCGAAAGAGCCGCTTGGCCCGCTTGTCCGCCATGGCGACAATGAGTGGGGTGACGTGGTACGCTGGACGCTCAACGCGCTGATCACAGCGGAAGAGCTGGGTGTGACCTCCGCCAATATGGCCGAAATGGCCGGCGGTACTAACAACCCAGAGATCAACCGTCTGCTGGGTACAGAAGGTAACCTTGGTGAGATGCTGGGCCTTGATTCGGATTGGGCGCAGCGCGTGCTTGCCGTTGGCGGCAACTACGGCGAAGTGTTCGAAAAGAACATCGGCGAGGCGACCCCAATCGGTCTGTCACGTGGTCTGAATGCACAATGGACCAACGGCGGTCTTCTTTACAGCCCGCCTTTCCGTTAAGCAGTTTGGTCAAGGGCGCGGCATAAACCCCGCGCCCTTGGTCTTTTTGGTGCAGAAAAGCTCGATCCTACCTCAAAACTGTACCAATATTTCAGGATCGCAAACGGGGACATATCTATGACAACTCTGACCGACCCGCCTGAGGAGTCGTTTCGCCTGTCGATGTTGTTGAACGATACGCGCTATCGGTCACTGACGCTTCAAGCGATTGCGTTCATCCTGCTTGGGGCTGCGATCTTTTATCTCGGTAACAATTTGGTTCAGAACCTGCGTGCTGCTGGGCTGAATATCTCTTACAGTTTTCTTGGCGAGCCTGCGGGTTATGACATCAACCAGCGCCTGATCGAATATACCAGCCAATCAACGCATCTGCGCGCCACAATCGTGGGCGTCTTAAACACGTTATTGGTGGCCTTTCTGGCCTGCGTTACTGCGACCGTCCTCGGCGTGATCGCGGGGGTTTTGCGCCTGTCCAAAAACTGGCTGATTTCTAAGCTGATGGCGATCTATGTCGAGGCGTTCCGCAATGTGCCGGTCCTGATTTGGATCATCATTATCTTCACCGTTATGACGGCCGTCTTGCCCGGCCCGCGCGCGTTTCGTGGCGATGATCCAGAGGCGAGCATGGTCGGTGGTTTGTTCGCATTTACCAATCGCGGGGTCTATACCCCGCGTCCTGAATTCACCAACCCTCTCTTAGGTGGTGGGCTTGATTGGCTTTTGGTACTGGCGGTGCTGGCGGGCTCGTATTTTGGCGCGCGGGCGCTGGGCGCCTGGGCTGCGCGGGTGCAAGAGGAAACAGGCACACGCCCGACAACATGGTACATTACCCTAGGGATCTGGATCTTGCCGATCGCGATCCTTCTGACGATCCTGGGGCTTAGCTGGGGTATTCCTGAACTCAAAGGGTTCAACTTCCGGGGGGGATGGACGATCCGCGGTTCCTTAATTGCGCTTTGGTTTGCACTGGCGATCTATACCGGCGCCTTTATTGCCGAGAATGTGCGCGCTGGGATTCAGGCGATCTCGAAAGGCCAGACCGAAGCTGCGGCGTCGCTTGGCCTTCGGCCAGGGCGGATTATGAATTTGGTGATCTTACCGCAAGCGTTGCGGGTGATCATACCGCCTCTGATCTCGCAATATTTGAACATCACGAAGAACTCGTCTCTCGCGATTGCCGTTGGGTATATGGACATCACTGGCACGCTCGGCGGCATTACGCTGAACCAAACGGGACGTGCGATTGAATGTGTTCTGCTCTTGATGCTGTTTTATCTGACGATCTCGCTGACGATTTCGGCAGTTCTGAATATCTACAACCAATCCGTATCTTTGAAGGAGCGTTGAGATGGCCCGCAACATGTCCTTCGTTCGTACAGAGCAATTGCCGCAGCAACCGCCCCCTGCCTCTCAAGCGGGTGTCGTGAAATGGGCGCGGGAGAACCTTTTTAACGGTGTCACGGGCTCGATTTTGACGCTCTTATCCCTGCTCGCAATCTACTACATTCTGGCCGGTGCGCTTCCCTGGATACTGAACGGGATTTGGGAGGCGAACAGTATTCGCGATTGCCGGGAAATCCTCGACGGTGCACGCGGCGCTTGCTTTGCGGTGCTCAGTGAGCGCTGGGCGCAATTGGTTTTTGGGTTGGCCTATCCGCCCGAGGGGTATTGGCGTCCGACATTGGCCTTTGTGCTTCTTTTCGCGGCAGCGGCGCCTGTTCTTTTCTTTAACCTGCCCAGAGTGCTTTTGTACTTCACCGGCGTTTATCCCTTCTTGGCGTTCTGGCTGATTTGGGGTGGAACGATTTGGAGTCCGATCTTCACCCTTTTGGGGTTTGTTCTTGCCTTTGCAATCTACAGCCGTTTGGTCGCTACCTCTTTTATGGGAGCAGTTGGCGCGGGTATTTTGGGTGCGGCCGTAACATGGGTGGTTGGCGGCTATATCACGGATATTATTGCCCCGGCCGAACCTCTGCTCGAAGCCGTGCCGAGCCGCGATATGGGCGGCTTCATGCTGAACATGATCCTGGGCACAATCTGTGTGTCCCTTTCACTGCCGATTGGGATTGCGCTTGCGCTGGGACGTCAAAGCTCGATGCCGTTTATCAAATGGGTTTGCGTTATCTTTATCGAGTTTGTCCGCGGCGTACCGCTGATCACACTCCTCTTCGTTGCGAACGTCATTCTGGCCTATTTCTTCCCGCCGGGGTCTAATCTCGACCTTATCTTGCGCGTAATTATCATGATCACGATGTTCTCAGCAGCCTATATCGCAGAGGTGATACGAGGCGGGCTTGCGGCCCTACCGCGCGGACAATATGAGGCGGCGGATTCGCTGGGACTTGATTATGCGCAGGCGATGCAGCTGATTATCCTGCCACAAGCGCTCAAGATCTCGATCCCAGGTATCGTGAATGTTGCTGTGGGGCTTTTCAAAGACACCACGCTTGTCTCTGTTATCTCGATGTTCGACCTCGTGGGCATGATCCGAGGCCCGATATTGGCGGCGACCGAATGGAATGGAGTCTATTGGGAGCTTTGGCTCTTTGCCGCGCTCCTCTTTTTCGTCATCTGCTATGGCATTTCACAATATTCGCAATGGCTGGAGCGCCAGCTTGCGACCGACCACCGGTAAGGGGACCTGATTATGGCACAGACACAACCAAAGCTCTCTGATGAGGTGGCCATCTCGATTGACGGGATGAACAAATGGTATGGCTCTTTTCACGTGCTGCGCGACATTGACCTGACGGTTTATCGCGGCGAGCGGATCGTGATTGCGGGCCCGTCCGGGTCGGGCAAGTCAACTCTGATCCGGTGCATAAACGCCCTGGAAGAGCATCAGAGAGGCCGGATTGAGGTCGACGGAACCGTGCTTTC
>CAYWNJ010000315.1:0-3572 GCA_964459535.1 uncultured Rhodobacterales bacterium | reverse complement strand
AACAGATCGGAATCAAGCGGCAGGACGTCCGCCACCGAAAGCGGGCTCATCAACCAGATAGGCTTCATATCCGGGATCAGCGCCCCCGCAGGGCCGCCCAGCATCTCGCGCGGGGATCGGTAAGCGCGGGTCTTTTTGAATTCATGCTCCAATGCGCGGCGCGCCTTGGAATAGGATGATTTGCGCGCCCGGTCCTCCATCGACAGATTGCGGTCCATTTCGGTGGTCAGCGCGATATGGGCATCGAAGGTTTCCATAGTGCGCAGTTCCAGCAGGCTGGCATTGACCTTTTGCATGGCCTTGCGACTTTCGGCGATCTTGGCGCGGGTGCGATCCAGCATGTCGTGGTCGATCGCCGACAGCCCAGGCGTCTGGATCACGCTGCGCCGCACCGTTTCCGATAGGATGGCCGCGAGTAACTGATCTGGTGGTAAATCAAAGCTGCGCAAACAGCGCCAGATTGATGCAGGCGCATCTGCCAGCGGCTGCAACATGAACTTCAGGTCACGCAGATACGGCCCGCTTTGCGCTATTAGGTCCAATGCGGGCGCCAAATCTGTAAGTGCCAGTGTATCCAGCCCATCAATCAGTCCCGCCGCATCCTCCAGCAGCCCTTCGATCACCGGGGCGTGGCGCGCCAATGCCAGCACCTGACGTTCTGTCCTGGCGGGGTCGCTGACCACGCTGGCAAGGATCGGATCAGCAGCGGACCCTTCTGCCACCCGGCCCGAGGCACATTCCGCCATAAGGGTGGACAGGGCCGCAAATTCGTCAAAGCCATACCGCCCAGCGATTTGCCGTTCGGTTTCAAGCAGGGCAACTCTGGCCTGATGTTCTGCATCAAGCAGAGACAGCAAATCAACGGTGGTGGGCGCAATTGCGACGTCCACGGCCCGAGTGCGGGCCTTCACGGTTTTCTTCAGTTGTCGCCATGGGCCAGACAGGAACGACAGGAACTTGCCTTCCTTTTCCTTTGCGAGCCGCAGCGCTGTCTTGGTTTCATCCGGTGTCAGCTTGTCTGCCCAAACAGATGCCTTTTGTGCCGCCTCGGACAAGGCGCGCTTTTTTTCGTCTACCTGACGCATGTCGCCTTTGAACTGCCGGCTTTCGCGGCTGTCAGCGTTCAGCAGACCCAGTTGGCCAATCTCAGCCATCGGAGCTACACGCGCGGCAAAACGGATTTGCGCAAAACCAGCACCCGCGGTCGTGGCATCGCCAAACAGATCAGCCTCTGCACCACTCAGACGCGCGGCACGCGAAGCCAGATTTGCGGCGCGTTGCGGCACCTGATCCAAGGCATCGTCATCCGCCCACAGCGCCGGGGCCAACAGCCGCTCTGGCCGTTTTGACAGGCTCTGCCCCCCAGCCAATCCCTTGGTTCCGCTCAACGCGCGCTCCACGGCGTCTTGATGTTCCTGCCAAGCGGCCAGATCAGGCAAAGCGCCCCGATCATCATCGCTGAGATCAGGGGCAGGCGCGATCAGCGCACGGTCAATTACCGCATAAAGTGCCTCATCAGTACCGACCGCAGCGGTCGACATCGCCTTGATATGCACGCGCACATCCGCCAGCGCTTCGGAAATGCGGCGCAACAATGCCGCTCGTTCCTGCGTCAGCATGGCCATCATGGTCTTGGGGCGGGCTTCATCGGTCCAACGGGTATAGATTTCATCTAGTTCCTGAATGAATTCACGCTTATTCTGCTGGCTGTCATGCACAAGACTGCACAGCGCCCCAAGGCCCACGCCCGTCAAACGGTTGAACACAACATCAAGTGCTGCGCGTTTTTCGCAGACAAACAGCACGCGTTTACCTTGCCCGATGAAGTCGGCAATCAAGTTAGTGATGGTCTGCGATTTACCTGTGCCGGGCGGTCCCTGAATAACATAGCTTTCTCCGCTTCGGGCATTCAGAATGGACTTTTCTTGGCTGGGATCCATTTCAATGACGGGATATCGGTTTTCTGGCTTGGGCAGGCTTGGAATACCACCTGCATCGTAGCTGCGTTCATCGAATAGCAGGTCAAAGGCCGCATTTGGCGGCAGTTCACCAGCCAGCATGGCATCATAGTCTCGCACCAGCGACATCTTGCGATAGTTGAAGTTGGCCAAAGTGACAGAGCACAGATCAAAGCTCCAGTTGAAGCGCCCATCGGTGTCCTGCGCGGCAGAAAATGTGGTCGCCTCGCGCTCTGTCACGACGGGTTCTACCATATGCGAGGTATTGAACATGCGCGGCAGCGGGCGACCCATCACGGCCTGATTGGGGGCTTGCGCAGGTGTCACATATTCCTTGAACAATTGCAGCCCCAGCGGGTTGAAACCCGGATGATCGTAAGAATAACGCAAACCCGATCGCGCCCGTTTGCCTTTGACCATACCAGCGCGGCGCTTGTTGAACTGGTCCAGACGGCGGCGCACCTTTTGATGCAACACCTTGATGCGCGGTTTGTCGGCATATTCCAGACGCACACCGGGTTCGCTGGACAGGATCTGCGTCTCGATCAACCGGTAGAGGTCACGCAACGCATCCGGCTGGGACATATCCACTGTTGTCGGCAGTTTGATCCCGAACAGCTTTTGCAGCGCAAAAGACAAAGCCGGGTTGACCTCAGCCACGGTATTGAGGGCTTGCAGGGTGAAGACATCCTTCACACCCTTGCGCCGCTTCAATTCGGCCCGCAGCAACAACAGAGGCGATGAAATCGGCGTATGCGGATCGTTTTTGAGGTCATACCAGCGCAAAAACACAGGCACTAAACGCAAAGGCGCTGCCCCATATTCCCGCGCGATCCGGGCACTTTCTGACCGCAGCTTGGATAGCACTGATGGTGCAAACTGCATCTCTTCAAAGCGGATATAGTCCCGCAAGGCGACCTCTTTGCCAGACAGTAGCGTTTGCATGGCCCGGGCGTCGGCGGTGAACAAATCCTCGGATTTGACGGCATGAAAATTCATCACCAATGGCACGGATGTTTCTGTCAGGTTCAATTCGGTTGACACTGGTTTATGATAAATGAGCCGGTTGCGCCGGGTCATGTCATACAGGCGCGCACGCAGACGTTTAAGCAACTCCCCCTTTGGCAAATCGGCCTCTGCCCCAAATGCAGCGCTGGTCGTCAGTTCGTTCTCAAAGACCGATCCGATCACGCGGTGGTTTTCAAACGCACGGATCAGGGTGGGCATGTCTTGCGCGCGGTCAAACCGTTCCAATTCGGTCATGCGCTCAATCGCGCGGCAGATCACCGGGCTTAGCCGATTATTCAGCTGGGCCAAATCGCCGCGATAGCGGATGAAGGTCTCCAGCTGTTCCTTTTGCCGAAAATCAAGACCGGTCGCCAATGAGCCGATGATCATTCCCAATCCGTAAATATCGGTAATCGGGTCGTGATGGCCCGTTTCGATTTCCCAAGACCGGTATTGCGTTAGAAACCGGGGGGTAGCGTCGGCATCATCTGCAACCTTGGCGTCATTCACCTCTGTCCCGGTCGCATCGTCCGAAGTCACCCTGACTTCGCTAACTACCTTGATGCCGCTTTTGGCGCGGGTGTCCTTGCGCCCAGTGACCGCGCG
>CAYWNJ010000314.1:0-3575 GCA_964459535.1 uncultured Rhodobacterales bacterium | reverse complement strand
CGCACAGAGCCGGGCGAAAGCCAGACCGCGGGATGGCGATCGCGACCTCAATTCTGCGCGATTTATGGCAGCAACCATGGCGCGACACCTGAGCGAAGCACCAAGCTTAGCCCAAAAGCCAGCCCGGGGGGCGGTCTGGCTTTCGCCCGGCGGCCTGCGGCCTTGACTCCGGGCGGGGTGCTTTGCGGCAATCTCTGCTTCCGGCCAATGGTGTCTTAGGTTCAAACCGAAACGCTATAGGCTATACCTGAAGTACCGTCGGGTGCTTTAATTGATAGCGACATGCTCAAACAAAAAAATCAGCATCCATGAGATGCTGACCCTAGGCTCATCAAGAAAAAACGCTTAACGGCGAATGCCCAGTCTTTTGATCAGATCGGTATAGCGCGCCTCTTCCTTGCCTTTCAGATAGTCCAGCAGCTTACGACGCTGCGCGACCATCTTGAGTAATCCACGGCGGCCATGGTTGTCCTTTTTGTGGGTCTTAAAGTGCTCGGTCAATGTCGAGATGCGGCTTGTCAGGATAGCAACCTGTACCTCGGGAGAGCCGGTATCGCCTTCCTTGGTCGCAAATTCTTTCAAAATGCGCTGCTTTTCTTCTACAGTAATCGACATCGGGGGCTCCTTTGCAAAAGAGGGTTATGGCGCAGGCCGGGATGTCGTCCAGCTCAGGCCCTTGGAGATTGGCTACGATGCGATCCCGCACCGAAGATGCGTGCCTATAGTAGATTCGAGAGGCCTTGGAAAGAGGGCTTGCACCCCCTAACCCTTCTTCAACACACGCTGACCCAAAAGCTCGGCAATCTGTACCGCATTCAGCGCAGCGCCTTTGCGGAGGTTGTCACTGACGCACCAGAGGTTCAGGCCGTTCTCGATGGTCGAATCCTGCCGGATCCGACTAATAAAAGTTGCGTAATCCCCTGCTGCCTCAATCGGCGTGACATAGCCACCGGCCTCGCGCTTATCAATGACCATGACGCCCGGAGCGGTACGCAGAATTTCGCGGGCTTCGTCTTCGTCCAGAAATTCCTCGAACTCGATATTCACCGCCTCGGAATGGCCGACAAAAACCGGCACACGCACGCAGGTCGCCGTGACTTTGATCTTTGGGTCCACGATCTTTTTGGTCTCCGCGACCATTTTCCATTCTTCTTTGGTCGCGCCGTCTTCCATAAAGACATCAATCTGCGGGATTACATTAAACGCGATTTGCTTCTGGAATTTCGACGGTGGCACCTCGGAGGTCGGGTTATAGACCGCTTTGGTCTGATCCCAAAGCTCATCCATGCCCTCCTTGCCCGCGCCCGAAACGGATTGATAGGTGCTGACCACAACGCGCTTGATCCCGGCGCGGTCATGCAAGGGCTTGAGCGCAACCACCATCTGCGCGGTCGAGCAATTCGGGTTGGCGATGATATTCCGCTTGGCATAGCCATACACCGCATCGGGGTTCACCTCGGGCACGATCAGCGGAATGTCCGGCTCGTAGCGATAAAGCGATGAGTTGTCGATGACCACGCAACCCGCGCGCGCCGCCTTGGGCCCAAATTCCTTGGTCACCTCCGAGCCGATCGCGAAAAGTGCAATATCCCAACCCGAAAAGTCAAAGCTGGCGAGATCCTTGGTTTTCAGCGTTTTGTCGCCAAAGCTAACCTCTGTCCCGAGGGACCGACGCGAGGCCAGCACCGCAATCTCATCAATTGGGAACTGACGCTCGTCCAGAATGTTTAGCATTTCGCGGCCCACATTTCCGGTGGCGCCCGCGACAACAACGCGATAGCCCATGCCCTCTCTCACTTCTGACTGGCTTTTATGTATGTCGGGCTGCCATGCTACCCAACGACTTTAAGAATAAGGGAGGAGCTCCCTTATTCCGTTCAAATAGGCGATGTGACGGGTCTAAGAGCGGGAGCGCTTAGCCCTGGCGCGCCTTAAAGCGGCGCTGCGTCTTGTTAATGACGTAGATGCGTCCCTTGCGGCGGACGACGCGGCAATCCCGATGCCGATTTTTGAGCGAGCGGAGCGAATTACGAACCTTCATCGCGTCGCCTTTCTGTTTTCATGGCGCATCAAGGACGCCGGTTAACGGGTGCCTCCAAGCAAATGGGGGCGCGAAATAGATGGTGGGCGATACAAGGATTGAACTTGTGACCCCTTCGATGTCAACGAAGTGCTCTACCGCTGAGCTAATCGCCCGTCGCCTTTGCAAATTCCATCGCCCCAACGAGAAGGGGCGCGAAATATCGCGCCAGCCCGGCTGCTATAAAAGGAGTCGGAACAAGGATCAAGGGCTTTTGAATTCGGTGCGCTCTGGTCTATGATTGGGATCAGAGAGGAGGGCCGAATGGCCAATCAAGCCTATGATGTATCCTATCCAGAGCACCTAACATCTTGTGTGGTGTTCGCCTCGCCGCATTCGGGGCGCGCGTATTTGCCCGCGTTTTTGCGTCAGAGCGTTCTGGATTCGCATCTTATTCGGTCCTCTGAAGATGCCTTTGTGGACAAGCTCTTTGCCAGTGCGCCGCAATTTGGCGCGGCGTTTATTAAGGCACGTGTTCCGCGCGCCTTTGTGGATCTGAACCGAAGCAGTGATGAGCTGGACCCTGCCCTTGTCGAAGGGATCTCGCAACAGGGGCATAACCCGCGCATCGCGTCGGGTTTGGGTGTTATTCCGCGTGTCGTGGCGGGCGGGCGTTGCATCTACCGGGGCAAGCTCTCGCGCTCGGAGGTGGCGCAGCGGCTTGCGGAGTATTGGCACCCCTACCATGCGCAGTTGCAGCATCTTCTCGAGCAGGCGCATCAGTATCATGGTCAAGCGGTGTTGATTGATTGCCACTCCATGCCGCATGAGGCGATGGATGGGGTGGCTAAGCAGGGCATGAAGCGGCCCGAGATTGTGCTGGGGGATCGCTTTGGCGCGGCGGCCAGCGGGGATGTGGTGGACCGGGTCGAGGCGGCCTTTGCCGCGGCGGGTTTTGCGGTGGCCCGCAACACGCCCTTTGCGGGTGCCTATATAACCCAGGCTTATGGGCGACCTTCACGCCGGCAACATGCGATCCAAATTGAAATTGACCGTGCACTTTATATGGATGAGGGCCGTATCGAGCTTAGCTCTCAATTCGCGCAAACGCGCGCGCGGCTGCGGGGTGTGATTGCCGAAATTGCGATGATTGGTCAGGGACGGGTGCCTTTGGCGGCTGAGTGACCGGGCCATCCAGCGCCGTATTCTCAAGTTTTGAGCATGAAGCCTCCGACCTTGAACTTGAGTACTACCCCTCGAACTTAAAACCTGGCGACTGACTTTTGATATAAATCATCACACATCTCTGCTCAAGCTGCCCGTCAAACCGTAGGCTTGCCTCCGGCAAAACGGGGCGGTCGGCGCGTTGCCTTCCTGCGGATGGCTGGGGGCTGAGCGGATGCGGGATCAAAGTTCAATCCTAAGGTTATATCCTCTGCGCAACAGGCACCGCCCAGCCGCGCCGTTCCGCCCCCGTTTTGCCAGAGGCAAACCTATAGCGTTTCGGTTTGAACCTGAGGTATAATTGTCCGGAAGCAGACATTGCCGCAAAACA
>CAYWNJ010000313.1:0-3593 GCA_964459535.1 uncultured Rhodobacterales bacterium | reverse complement strand
CAATGCCAGCGGCGCTTTCGATAATAACCTCGAACGCGAGGCGCTTTTTGCGCCTCTTGGCCGCCTCAATAGCGCTCACCAAAGCGTCGACGGCATAAAGATCCGCAGCGCAGCCTACTTTGGGGATCATAATTTGATCAAGCCGCTCGGCGCTTTGTTCAAGCAAGTCCACCACATCGCGATACCAATAGGGCGTATCAAGCCCGTTGATCCGCACGCTCAGCGTTTTGCTGCCCCAATCGATATCGCCAATAGCCTGAATAATATTGGCCCGCGCGCTGTCCTTGTCAGAAGGGGCAACGCTGTCCTCTAGATCAAGGTTAATGACATCAGCCTCAGAGGCCGCCATCTTTTCAAAAATAGCGGGGCGCGAACCGGGGCCGAAGAGCTGGCAACGATTAAGGCGCGCAGGGGCGGCGGGTTGAATGCGGAAGGACATAGGTGGCGCCTTTCGGGTCTTACTTGGTATCTGTTCTCGCGGTTTGGGTAGGCAATTGAGCGGATCTGCGCAAGATGATTTTGCGCGCGCAGCATTTGAGGTGATTCGAGTATCCGCGCAAGATTATTCGAGTTATTCACCAATACTGACGATATCTTCCCCTTAAGCCGTCTGTTGTCTCGAAGATTCCGAACGTCATTGCTCATTTAAGCTGGCAAGTTCCGCCGCGTTTGGGATGTGGAGGCTGCTATGATCAAGACCCCTTATTTGCTGTTTTTGGGCGATGCGCCAGATCAACTTGCGGCCAAGGTCGCGCAAGGTATCAAGGATTGGCGGCCCGAGCATGCGGTTGGTCAGTTTCGGATGCCCGATTGCGGCGCGGATGTGAAGCTTGCGGATATGGATCTGGATGCGGGCCTTGCAGCTGGGGCGAAAACGCTTGTGATTGGTGTGGCCAATCGCGGCGGTGTGATTAGCCAGGCCTGGAAAGAGGTGCTGCTCGCCGCGCTTGAGAAGGGATATGATCTGGCCAGCGGCCTGCATAACCTTTTGCGGGATGAGGCGGATCTGGTTGCGGCGGCGGAAAAGCATGGGCGTATGCTTCATGACGTGCGGGTTCCAAGTGTTGAGTATCCGATTGCAAACGGCAAACAGCGCAGCGGCAAGCGCGTTCTTGCGGTTGGCACCGATTGCTCCGTTGGCAAGATGTATACGGCGCTTGCCCTAGATGAGGCGATGCGCAAGAAGGGTATGAAGAGCACCTTCCGCGCGACCGGCCAGACGGGTATCTTGATCACCGGGGACGGGGTGCCGCTTGACGCTGTTGTGGCCGATTTCATGGCCGGCGCGGTGGAATACCTCACGCCGCCAAATGACGCGGACCACTGGGATATTATCGAAGGGCAGGGCAGCCTCTATCACGTCAGCTATTCCGGGGTGACGATGGCGCTGATCCATGGCGGTGCCCCCGACGCGCTGATCTTGTGCCACGAGCCGACGCGGACCACGATGCGCGGCCTGCCGGACTACACGCCGCCCACAATCGGAGCCGTGCGGGATTTAGCCCTGCCTTTGGCGCGCGTCGCAAATGCGGGGTGTCAGGTTGTGGGGATTTCGGTCAACACCCAGCATCTCAGCGAAGAAGAGGCCAAGGATTACCTCGCTCGGTGCGAGGCAGAATATGGCATGCCTGCGGTTGACCCGTTCCGTCAGGGCGCGGATCGACTCGCGGACGCTTTGGCGGATTTGTGAGCGCGCCTGCCACTTTGAGGACAGCAGAAAGGGAAAGCGATGCGCATAACGGTCACGCGTGACGTTTTTCGCCTCGCGCAGGTTTTTACAATCTCCCGCGGCTCCCGCACCGAGGCGCAGGTGCTCACAGCTTCCATCGAAGAGGCGGGGCTTCTAGGGCGTGGAGAGTGCGTGCCCTATGCGCGATATGACGAGACTTTGGAGTCGGTCACCGCGCAAATCGAAGCCTTGCCACCGGGTTTAGATCGGCGCCGCTTGGCCGAGATATTGCCCGCCGGTGCAGCGCGGAATGCGGTGGATTGTGCGCTTTGGGATTTGGAAGCGAGAAAGGCGGGAAAGCGTGTCTGGGACTTGGCCGGTCTCTCGGCACCAGGGCCACAGATCACGGCCTATACTCTCTCGCTTGCATCGCCCGGCGAGATGCAGCAACAGGCTGCTGAGAACGCGCACCGCCCCTTGCTGAAAACAAAGCTGGGCGGCGGAGAGGCAGATGTTGCCCGCATCGAAGCCGTGCGGGCAGGGGCGCCGAGTGCTCGGATTATCGTCGATGCGAATGAGGCGTGGACGCCCGAGCTTTACCAGACCTTGGCTCCGGTTCTCGCTAAGTTGGGTGTGGAAATGGTCGAGCAACCTTTTCCCGCTGGCCAAGACGAGGCGCTGCTTGAGCTTGAGCGGGTGCTGCCGGTCTGCGCAGACGAATCCTGCCATGATCGGTCGAGCTTGCCCGCTCTGAAGGGCAAGTATGACATGGTGAATATCAAAATCGACAAAACCGGCGGCTTGACCGAGGCTTTGGCCCTGCGAGAGGCCGCGCGGGCCGAGGGGTATCAGGTAATGGTCGGCTGCATGGTTGGCTCTTCTCTGGCGATGGCTCCGGCGACATTGGTCGCGCAAGGCGCTGAGGTGGTAGACCTCGACGGTCCGCTTTTGCTGGCCGAGGACAGATCAGTGCCGCTTAAATTCGATGGGGCGGGCGTGCACCCGCCCGAGGCTGGCTTGTGGGGATAAAGACATGCGAACGGTTTATGTGAACGGCGACTATCTGCTGGAAAATGAGGCGACAATATCCATCTTTGACCGCGGTTTTTTAATGGCCGATGGTGTCTATGAGGTGACCAGCGTCCTTGATGGGAAACTGATTGACTATGCGGGCCACGTCGCACGCCTAGAGCGTTCTTTGGCCGAGCTTGATATGTCCATGCCAATGACGGCCGACGCGCTTTTAGAGATACATCGCGCCTTGGTCGACAAGAACGAGATTATCGAAGGACTTGTCTATCTTCAGATCACGCGCGGCGCACCGCCGGATCGTGACTTTGCCTATCCCGAGGCCGGAACACCGCAAACGGTTGTGCTCTTTACGCAGAACAAGCCAGGTCTGATCGATAGCCCTGTCGCACAGCGCGGGATCAAAGTGATCTCTGTCGATGATTTGCGCTGGGGCCGCCGGGACATCAAAACCGTGCAGCTTCTCTATCCGAGCATGGGTAAGATGCTGGCCAAAAAGGCGGGGGCGGATGATGCTTGGATGATCCAGGATGGTTTTGTCACCGAGGGAACCAGCAACAACGCCTATATCGTTAAAGGTGGCAAGATCATCACACGGGCTCGGTCGAACGACATTCTGCATGGCATTACGCGCGCCGCTGTTCTGCGTCTTGCCGAAGAGGCGCAGATGGAGGTTGAGGAACGCAACTTTACCATCGAAGAGGCCCGCGATGCGGATGAAGCCTTTATCACCTCGGCCAGCACCTTTGTCATGCCCGTGGTCGAGATCGACGCCGCGCCGGTCGGAGAGGGTGTGCCGGGGCGCGTGGCGCTCAGGCTGCGCGAGATCTATCTTGAGGAGAGCCGCAAGGCCGCGATTTAGAATCCAAAAAAACACGCTCTAACGCCAAGGCGG
>CAYWNJ010000312.1:0-3604 GCA_964459535.1 uncultured Rhodobacterales bacterium | reverse complement strand
CTCAGCGCCGCAAGCTGAGGTGTCCGTCAGATCAAGTCTGAAGTTTTACACTTAATACCTGAAGTTTTCTCGATGCGGTTAACTTCCTTCCAATAGCTTCGCGCTGGTTTGATTTTTGCTTTTGAGTCCTTTGCAAGACGGAGGTTCCGCTCCATCTGAATTTTCTTTTTGAAAGTCGACGTGCGCTCTGCTTCTTTTTTGTGCCGTTCGTATTCGCGCAACAAATCATCCACCCGTTTGATGTAATGTACTTTGTTTTCTCCGGTGCGCCTTACGGGTCGTGAGATACCTGCCCCTAAGATATTTCTATGTAGGTTATCCATCGGTTCCAGAAAGCCGAGATACATAATCTCTGGATCCGGCTCTGGCCATTGTGGCTGCCATTGCTTCACGATTGAACGGATCTCTGTCTCGGTGTCTTTGAAGTTTTGTCGGACGAGAGGCAGTTGATCCGACATTGCCACAAGCTCTGGATGCTCTGCGATGGCCTGCGCACCGTCAGCTTGCGCTGTCGTGGCAGAGGCTAAAGATGCCGCAAGAGCTGCCACAAAAGAGCGGCGGGACAAAGCGGGAGTATTCGCGCAAACGCGTTGTTTCGTCATTGTTTTGGTCCTTTGATATGGTATGGTTACATTGTTATCATTTTCAGGAACTTCCAAGTGGGTCAAGAAAAAAGTCACAATGTAATCATTTCTCCACTTCAATGCCGCATGGCACGTGCCGCTGTTGGATACGGTGTCCGAGATTTAGCGAAAGCGCTTGAGATGTCGCCGAACACAATAACCCGCTTTGAACGAGGCGAAGAGCTAAAAGCCTCGACTGTTCACGCGATTCGCACAGCTTTGGAAGTTGCCGGGGTAGAGTTTATCGAGGAGAACGGCGGTGGCGCTGGCGTTAGGTTAAAGAGGTGAATTGCTTTCAGTCTATCGAGAATGCGATCCAAGCGTTTGAGGATGCGGCAAGGGTGAGACGAGCGATTTGTGAAGCTCGGGATGCTCTTGACGGCTCAGATCTTGCAGACCTGACTTAAATGAGTTGCACGCCGCGCCCCAATGAAGCGAAAGGCCGCGTGCTCTGGGGGTTTACCCACTCACCCAGTAACGGGGATGCGTAATTACCAATGGTTAATTTAGGCGCATCCTGCCTATTTCATCGTTTCATCCACGAGGATTTCAAAACGGGTTTAACCGTTGATTTTGGCGTGTCCATCGCCGCTAATTCTTGCCGTCTCTTTTCCCAATCGGGGCGGATCATCTGCCTTGCGGCCAAGGCATAGACCAGACAATCCAGAGCCTCTGCGCGCCGTCCTGTGATGCGCTCGAAGCTGCGTACCGGCTGACCGCGCCGATAGCGCAGCACCGCTTTTTCGCTGGCGACTTGTTCGTGCCAGATGCGGGGCAGTTCTGCGGATAAACGAATAGATCCTCCGCGCGACAGGCGGGCAAAGAGCTGCGTTTTGGCGGTATCCACACCCACGATCCAAAGGCGCGCGCCGGTCTTTGTCTTGGACCCGGCCCGCTCGATCAAGGGGCGGTTGCCCGGTGCCCCCTTGATTGCCATCACCCGGCGCCGGGTGCGTGGCTGGCAAAAGCCTGTCACGCGATGCATGGTCGTTCCGTCGCCCGCGTCAACCGCCGTAGCATCAACCCCAATGCGCCCGCCCAATGCGTGGGGGAAGCGCTCTCGCAAGGCGTCGTCCAGCTCTGCCCAGGTGGCGTCTTCGTCCCATTGCCCCCAAATCACACGATGACCCAATACAAACGCAGTGCCTGTCTCGGTCCAGCCGACAAAGGTCAACTCAAGCCGGTCGTGCTGCACATCGCAGCCAACCGTCACGCTAAGCACCTCGGCAGGTACGTCCTCAAGGCCAAAGGCTTCACCTCGATCGGCAAGTGCTTCGTCGTCCAGTTCGTCCCCTTCGCCGCGCCAGCCTTGACCAAGGATGGTGTTTTTCCAGATTGGCCGAACGCATTTTGCGCTCATATTCTTCATCCTCAACAATATCGACGATGGATTTCTTGGGCGGCTGCGCCTCAAGCTGGCGCTGCATATCCTTTTTCTCATCCAAGATACGGGTGTTGAAGGAATGCAGTTGATCAAGGCGTTTGGCCTGATCGGTCATGGTCTCGGTCAGCTTTGAGACCTGCTGCATAAGGGCTTGCAAAGCGGCTGTGGTGTCGTCGGGCATTGGGTGCTCCTGATTGATCCAAAACGAACGCGGCGTCTCGGGTGACGCCGCGCTCATCTGGATTGGATCAGAAAGGAGCGACGCACCCATGCGCTCATGCACACAATCGGTCCCGCTGCCGGGGTTGCTCAACCGAAGAAGAAGGTCTTGTAGGGGGTGATTTAAGGTGGTGCCAACGTGCGCGAACGCGCTCGACCGCTTGGCGGTGACGGATCATTGCGCCGGGCGTGGGATCAGACGTAGGCGGTGGAAAGTCCGCGCCTTCCATCATCGCTCGAATGCGCTTGGCAAGGGCATCACCATTCCAACCGATCAGCGAACAGAGCGCGTTGCGATTGCGTGCAAGTGACCCGCTACTATCGGTCAGAAAAGAGATGGCCTGATCCTGCTCGGCCTGTGTTGTGAACGAGGACGAACCGTCCGCTTTGATCGCGATGAACAAATCACGGTATGCCTGCATCAGAATGGCCGCGACAAGGGCGGATTCAGGCGTCTGCGGGCCGTCTTGGGGCAGCATGTCGGATTCCCCGGTTCAACCGCGCAGACCGTTCACAACCGGCAAGATGTGCCGCCATGGCAGAGCGAACCTGCCTTGGTTGGTCTCGACGCTGACACCCGTGTCTGACGGTACAGCGCGATAGTGCCGGTCGATAGCGTCAGCGTCTGGATTGGTCAGGATGGTTTCTCCATAGGCAAAGACACCCGGATCGCCATCGACCCGATATTCGGCCAAAGCATCCCATGCCTGTTTCGAAACCTCAGCCACCTGAGACGATAAAAACACTGCGGATCCTGAGCCTTTGGGATTGCGCTTCTTCCAGCCGAGCCAAACGGCAATCTCTTGCATCCACTCAATCGGGATGCCCATGATCTCAGCCGCTTTTGGGATGCCACGTACCCGCCGTCCAGCCTTCAATCGTTTTAGCGTGGAACGCGCTTTTGTGGAACGCATTTTGATTTCTGTGTCACCCGTCAGGCGACACAGATACCCCATGAACTGCTCGATTTGATCTTCATGCCATTCTGCGCGAACCATGCACCCCGTCAGGGCAAGTGCAAACTCGTCCCGCGTCCCATCACCGGGGTAAAAGCGCGTCAGAACGGCAAGCGCAGCATATAACCCGGCCTGACGAAGAAGCACGTCCGCGCTCACCTCAGCAGGCAACACGGGATTGATCCACTCAAGTCGATCACCGTCAGGGTGAGTGCTTTCGGGGATCATAGCTTGATAGGCTTCACCCTCGGAAGATGTGCGCAATTCGCACACTGTAACCGCTTGATGCACAACAGCTATTCACCAGTGCGATCGATTGCCAATCAATTGCTCGGACGCAAAGTATGTCAGCATTATTGACGTATCTCGGATAGACCGCCGCGAGTGACAGTCGCAGCATGTGCGCAGCACGCCAACGCAGG
>CAYWNJ010000311.1:0-3605 GCA_964459535.1 uncultured Rhodobacterales bacterium | reverse complement strand
TATATCCCCGAACCAGACGCGCTCGCCGCGCAATCCTCGGTTAACAATCAAGGACGTGGCGAAACCCTGAGCGGGGCCGAGGCTGCGCGGGTTCTTGAGATCCTAAAGTCTGATAGCGCGCGCAATTATGATCACTATGAGGAAATGATTAGCGATGATGGTCAAGCTGGCCTGGCGCGGGAGCTTGCGCGGATGAAACTGCCTGCGAATATCTATACCCAATGGTACTGGAAGGTGGATCTGCACAATTTGCTGCATTTTCTCAAACTGCGCGCGGATGCACACGCGCAATATGAGATCCGAGTTTATGCTCAGGTCATATGCGACCTTGTTCAGGCTTGGGTACCTGCCGCCTATCGGGCGTTTCAAGACTATCGCTTGGGGGGCGCGACGCTTTCCGCCACGGGGCTAAACTGCGTGCGGCGGATGCTCTCCGGCGAGACCGTGACCCAGGAGGCTTCGGGCATGAGCAAAGGCGAGTGGCGTGAATTTACGGATACTCTTGGACTAGACCTGTCTTAATCCGCCTTGAGCGCTAAGGGTCCTTTAACATCAAATTCGTTTTGAAAAAAGCGACGATGACCTGGTTGATCTCTTCCAAAAATGCTTTTCGGTCAAATCCTTCAGGGTCTTCCGCAGGCGCGCCGACATCGCGCGCGATGCTAGCTGGGAAGGGGGAGAGGAACGCATAATGATGCAAACCTTCAAGTGTTTGGTAGGAGTGCCCGGCGGGTAAAAGACTGCGCACATGCTCGGCATGGTATGGAAAACGTAAAGCCTGGTCTGCCCCAGCGCGTAGCAACAGCACCGGCATTTGCACGCGCGACATGTCTTGAAACGGGACACCAACCGGCGCCGCTGCAACCACCGCCGAGATGCGGCCGTCGATCACATCCCGCGATACGTCTACCTTCGGGATTGAGTAACCCATGCGCCGGATGCGCAACCAGATCGGCAAGCGCGCGCCGCCTTCCTCGCCTATGCAAAATTCGGGATCGTTTGCCGCCTGGGCGCAATGCGTACGGATCCTATCATGGTCAGCCAGCCCGCCTGCCGCGGAGAGGGCCGTAAATCCACCTAGGGAAAAACCAAACGCCCCGATTTTCGTCGCATCGACGCGCGGTCCAAGCTGCGCGTCGTTTAAAACGGCATCTATCCCCGCGCTTAGCTCCAAAGGGCGCAATACCGCGACCTCTGGCCTTCCAATCCTGAGCAAATCATCAGGGTGTTGGGTGGCCGCGACGACAAATCCCACCTCGACCAAGTCGCGCGCCAAAAGGTGATGGTTCCATCCGTTCCCGCTGAGCCCATGCGAGATCACAATCAAGGGAAACGGGCCCGCTGCGGGCATCGCATCTTTAGCGACAAACAGCTCCCACGGCCCAAATCGCGTCGCTTCTGCCTGCGCGTTTGTTGGGTAGAATAGCCGGATTGGGACCGGCGTTCCGGCAACCTCCGTTAAGAGGCGCCGCACACCTAAATTGTAATCTTCCGCCTGTGCATCATTGGCAAGTGCCCATACTAGTGCCGAAATCACTGCGCAAATAGCCGCTAGTCGCCGCATAACATCTCCTAAACAGGCTGTTTTGAAGGTAATATAGGTTCGGAGCCTAGAGTCCTAAACGGTCCCGCAATGCATACCAACTCATCGCCAGCGCTAAGAGCGGGCTGCGGAACGCAGCGCCACCTGGAAATGCTAGGTTTGGAATCCGAGACATTGTGTCAAAGCCGTCCGTTTCTCCCATAATTGCGCGTGCGATCAAGAGGCCAGCATGTGTTGCTGTTCCAACGCCGTGGCCAGAATACCCCGAAGCAGACAGGGTATTCGGCGCGATCCGCGCAAAATATGGCATACGGCCCGTTGTGATGGCCAAAGTCCCACCCCAAGCATAATCGATTTGGACATCCTTTAGATCGGGAAAAATCTGCGACAACGGTTTGCGAACCGTGGCCGCGATATCGCTTGGGAAGCGGTAGCCATAGCTCTCGCCCCCTCCGAAGAGCAGCCGACCATCATGGCTGAGACGGAAGTAATTGATGACAAAGCGATCATCAGCAACGGCAACATCTTGGCTAAGAACACGTGCGGGCTCTGCCAAGGGCGCGGTGGCGGCGATGAAGTTATTGATTGGCATTACCCGTTTTGCGATACTCGGGACAAGCTCTCCTAAATACCCGTTGCACGCCAAAACAATGTGCTCGGCATGAACGGAACCCTGCCGCGTCCGAACGGTTTGCCCTTCAAGCGCCGTCACTTCGCTGGCTTCATGGAGAATTGCCCCCGCATTCTGTGCCGCGCGCGCGAGCCCAAGTACAAAACGCAGAGGGTGCAGATGTCCTGCGTCGTGATCCAATATACCCCCACAATAGGCGGGAGAGGGGCAAAGCTCGGCAAATGCGGGCTTGTTCAGTGTCTGCACTTCATAGTCGTAAACATCGGCCATATGGTCCGCATAGCGCTCTAGCCGCGCGGCCTCTTTTGCGGTCGAGGCGGCCCACGCCACACCGGGACGCAGCATACACTCAATCTTGTGCTCTGCGATCAGTGTTTTGACGAGCGCTTTCGCCTCTTCGCCATACGCCCAAAGCTGCCGCGCCGTTTCCAGACCAACGGCGGCCTCTAGCTCGGGCTGCTCCATGCGCTGTCCGCTTCCGAGCTGTCCGCCATTGCGCCCGGACGCGCCAAAGCCAACGCGCTGGGCTTCGAGCACGACGACGCGGCGGCCTGCTTGGGCCAGGTGCAGCGCTGTTGAAAGGCCCGTATACCCCGCGCCAATCACGCAAACATCCGCCCGCTCTGCACCTGTTAGAGGCGCAAAAGGTGCGAGCGGTTCCGCCGTGGCTGCGTACCAGCTGGGTGGGTAAGCGCCTTCTTGATCATTCGCATAGAGAAGGTTCAAAGCCATTATGCCCCCGCAGTCGCCTTTCTAAGATCGCCGCTTATACGTTCAGCAAGAGATGCTCCCGCTCCCACGGAGAGATCACCTGCAAGAACTCATCGTACTCGGCGCGTTTTACAATCGAATAGACCCGCGCAAATTCAGGTCCAAGGACATCATGCAGATCGCCCGCCGCATCGAAAAGCCCAAGCGCCTGAGACAGATCACGGGGGATATCCCCCTCGCCCTCATAGGCGTCACCTTTGAAGGATCGGCCGGGGCGCAACTCTTGAAGCAAGCCCAAATAGCCACAGGCCAAGCTGGCGGCGATACCCAAATAAGGGTTGCAATCCATCCCCGCGATGCGGTTTTCCACACGCCGCGCCTCGGGCCCGGAAAGCGGGATACGAATGCCCGTCGTGCGATTGTCACGCGCCCATTCGAGGTTTATCGGCGCCGCATGGTCCCGCACGTAGCGGCGGTAAGAGTTCACAAACGGCGCCATGACTGCCAGGGCGGATGGTAAATGCGCTTGCAACCCGGCGATGAAATGAAAAAACGCGTCGGTTTCGCCCCCTTACCATCCGCCATGACTGCCAGGGCGGATGGTAAATGCGCTTGCAACCCGGCGATGAAATGAAAAAACGCGTCGGTTTCGCCCCCTTACCATCCGCCATGACTGCCAGGGCGGATGGTAAATGCGCTTGCAACCCGGCGATGAAATGA
>CAYWNJ010000310.1:0-3606 GCA_964459535.1 uncultured Rhodobacterales bacterium | reverse complement strand
GGTTTGCGGGCAGGGTCGCCTGGAAGCATTCAAGGCGCTTGGCCAATCTGAAATTCCCGCCATCGTAATCAACGCCAGCCGAGAAGACTGCCTTGTTATGAGCCTTGTCGAAAACCTCGCACGACGACAACATCACTCATTGGACTTACTTCGCGATGTCAAACGCCTAAAGGAAAAAGGCTACTCCATTCCTGAAATTGCCAACAAAACGCAGCTGTCCAAGAAATATGTGTCTGGGGTGATCAAGTTGATTGAAAGCAACGAACACAGACTGCTTCGTGCGACCGAGAGTGGCAAAATACCGATCAGTATGGCCGTGGAAATCGCTGAAGCTAATGACGTTGGAGTCCAAGCTGTTCTGAGGAAAGCGTATGAGGACGGTCATCTTCGCGGAGCACGTTTGATCGCCGCAAGACGGTTGGTTGAGGCGCGTCGCGTCCACGGAAAAGGCAGAGGGCGAAACCCAAAGCAAAAGTCTCAAACCATGTCGGTCGAGGCGCTTTTGCGCACATATCAAAATGACGTTGAGAGAAAGAGGAACCTCATCCGAAAAGCCGACGCTATCCAGAACGAAATCTCATTCTTGTACCAATCCTTAAAGACGCTGTTGGCTGACGCGAACTTTGTGAACCTGCTTCGCGCGGAAGGCCTAACTGATATCCCGCGAGTCATCGCTAACAAGATCGCAATAGCAGAAGGAGCCCACACATGAGCGCCAAGAGCAAGAGAAAAAGCGTTGTCCAAGCATTCGAAAGTGATCTGGTAACCGTCCGCCTCGATAAAATCGCGCCGCTATATGTTGTCCCTCCGCAAACCAAGAAAACTGTCAAATACCAGCGTATTTCGTCATCAATCCGCGAAACCGGTCTTGTTGAGCCGCTAGTGGTAAATCGGCCGCCCACAGACGAGGATCCCTATATCCTGCTGGACGGACATATGCGGCTCGCTGTTCTGCAGGACCAAGGCGTAGAGGAAACACGGTGTATCGTTTCCACCGATGACGAAGCCTTTACCTACAACCGACGGATCAGTCGTCTCGCGACAATCCAAGAACATAAGATGATTTTGCGCGCACTCGACAAAGGGGTGCCCGAAGAACGTTTGGCCAAGGTTTTGAACATCAACATCACAACCTTGAAAGGGAAAACACGCCTGTTGGACGGAATTTCGCCGGAAGTGGCGGAACTTTTAAAGGACAAACAGATCGCCGTTACTGGATTTCGCTTGCTGAGAAAGATGAAACCCATGCGCCAGTTTGAGGCGGCGCAGCTCATGGTCGCGATGAACAACTTTACTGTGAACTATGTGAAGTCGATTTTGCTCGCGACTCCCGATGACCAACTCATGGAGCAAGCCAAGCCCAAACGAAAGCTGGGCGTTTCGAAAGAACAGCTTGAGCTCATGGAGCGAGAGGCTTCCAACCTCGATAAACAGGTTCGATTGGTCGAAGAAAGTTTTGGCAGCGATCACCTGGATCTGGTTCTTGCAAGGAGTTTTGTCACGCGATTGGTTCGAAACGACGCAGTATCGACATACCTCGCCGCCCAGCACTATGGGATCTTCGCTGAACTCAGCAAAATTGCGGAGCGGTCATCGTTCACACACTGAGATAGGCTTCTGCATTTTTGGGGGACCCGGACCCATTTAGCGCGGGGATGGGAAAGCTGGCGACCCTACTGAGGCCCATCACGTCAAACCACATATTTGGCAAATTCCAATTTTACCTGCTCCGATTACCGAGGCCGGTTGGAGCGGACAAGGCTTTGGCATTCTCTCAAATCAGACCAAATCAGCAAAGTAAAAAAATACAGTTTTCCGCACCTTTGCTCTACCAACCTGGTTTCCTTGGCAATCAGAAAACGGTCGCTCTCTGCCTCACTTGGCAACACAGCTTAGCAAGCTGGATTAGCAAAAAACATTATATTTCAGTAGATTGGCGGTAGAGCGATGAAGCAAGCGAAGGTACTCACGGATACAGAGTTGAAGCAGGTGCTTGCCATCTGCGTCACAATGCAGAACGGCAGGCGCAACCGGCTCATGCTTGTGCTATCGCGTTATACTGAGATGCGTGTTGGCAAGATCGCCTCGCTCAAATGGGCGGATGTGCTGGATCACGAGATGAAGCCCAAGACGATTTTCCACCTCAAAGCTGAAAACACCAAGGCCAAGAATCCCGCCAAGTGCATCTGAACGCCCGCTACAAAAGGAGCTGGCGACCTATTGGCCACAGCTGGATCAATGGGAAAAGTTGGAATGCCCAGTGATTGTGTCTCAAAACGGCGGCTCTTTCACCGTCAACAGTAACTTTGGATACTAAGCGTGAATAAGACGCTTGTCGCATTTATAAGCAAACGTAGCAGGCACGCGCTGCTCTCATCGCATCCGCAACGCGCCGTCAAGACGTATGACTTCGCCATTAAGATACCCGATCTCGACAATCATCGCTGCAAGCCGCGCATACTCGGTTGGATCCCCCAAGCGCGCTGGGTTTGGCACATCTGCAGCCAGTTGCGCTTGGACCTCGTCTGGCAACCCGCCCAGCATCGGGGTGGCAAAGATACCGGGGGCGATGGTCATGACCCGCACGCCGATGCTCGCAAGGTCCCGCGCCATGGGCAGGGTCATCCCGACCACGCCGCCCTTTGAGGCGGCATAGGCCGCCTGCCCCTTTTGGCCATCAAACGCGGCGATGGAGGCTGTGTTGATCAGCACCCCCCGAGCGCCATCGCTGGCTGGGGTGTTCTGCGCCATGGTCTGCGCAGCGAGGCGGCAGATATTGAAGGTTCCGACCAGGTTGATATCGATCGTGCGCTGAAACGCGTCCAGCGCATGTGGCCCATCGCGTCCGACAGTTTTGATCCCATAGGCAATCCCTGCGCAGTTTACCGCAACGGACAAGCCGCCCATACGATCCGCCGCCTCGGCAATGGCTTGCGTGGCCGATTGCGCGTCCGTGACATCGGTCTGAATGAAATGCCCGCCCAGCTCATCGGCCACATGCGCGCCGCGCTCTTGATCCCGATCTAGGAGGGTGACATGCGCCCCTTGCCCTGCAAAATAACGCGCGGTCGCCTCGCCCAAACCCGAGGCCCCGCCGGTGATAACCGCTGCTGCGTCTTTAAGCTCCATCTGTCCCTCTACTCTATTTTCACCAGCGCATGCCGCTTTTTACCCGCTGAGAGCTTGATGGGCACCGCAAGCGCTTCTGCATCCAAAATCAGTCCACCATCGGTCAGCGGCGCATCATCCAGCCGCGCGCCATTCTCGGCAATCAGCCGTTTGGCCTCTTTGCCGGACTTGGCCAACCCAGCGCGCACAATGAGCTGCACCACAGAGATACCGCCCGAAACATCTTGCGCCGTCAGCGTCAGTGTTGGCAACTCCCCGCCGACGCCGCCATGTTCGAACACATCGCGCGCGGTGCTCTCCGCCGCCGCAGCGGCCTCGGCGCCATGGAGCAAGGTCGTTACCTCGCGCGCAAGGATGATCTTGGCCTCGTTGATCTCCGCCCCCTGCAAACTGCCCAGCCGGTCGCATTCCGCAACAGGTAGCTCGGTGAAGATCTTCAGGAACTTCCCCGTATCCGCATCGGTCGTATTGCGCCAG
>CAYWNJ010000309.1:0-3611 GCA_964459535.1 uncultured Rhodobacterales bacterium | reverse complement strand
TCGCGCCGCCCCGTGGGGGCGGAACGGCGCGGCGCAACGATTCTCGTTGCGCGGGCGACTAGTTCGGAGCGAGATGCCTCAGGTTTTAGGTTAAGCGCTTTAAGCTTCGACCATTTGCAATCCTACGCCTTGCTTGCTGAGCAATTCTCATTGGTGAACGATAAGTCCCAGGGTGATGCACCGCAAAACGATTTGAAATAAGAGCAAAAACCTCCGCCAAATGTATATTTTGCCGCATCGCAGCAAAATCCCTTGAAATGCTGCGTTGCAGCAAGTATGTATCTCCCAGACGCAGAATTCAGAGCCGCAGGCGCGGCACTAACCCGAGAGGAACACTCAAATGGCCAAGACCCAAGACATGACTTCGATGCTCAAAGATATGATGGGCGCTTTCCCGGTTGACCAAGCCGCGATGAAAGACGCGTTCAAAACCGCGACAACGCTGAATGAAAAGCTTTCCGGTGTTGCTTTGGAAGCGGCTGAAAAATCCACCGAGATTTCGGCCAAATGGACCAAAGAGACGCTGACCAAGCTGACCGAAATGTCCAAAGCCAAGCCTGAGCCCGCAGATTACGCGAAATCCGTAACTGATTTCGCCTCGGCAACTGCGGAAACAGCGGCTGAGAACATGGCAGCTTTCGCAGAAATCGCGAAGAAAGTTCAAATGGATACAGTTGAGCTGATGATGGCCGCTGGCAAAGACATCAGCGACGACGCAACAGCGGCGGTTAAGAAAGCCACCGCAGAAGCGACAACAGCTGTCAAGAAAGCCGCGTCCGCGAAGTAAATCGGGCGCAAAGATACCGCGCTCCTCCTCCCTAATATGCGCGGGTTTTTAGGCGGGTTTCCTCGGAACCCGCCTTTTTTCTATGCTCTTCCCTTTTCCCGCCGCGGCGCATAAGCTGCGATGCAGCATAGCTGAGGACGGAGAGACGACGTGGCCGATAAAAATACCCCGCTTTTGATCAAGCGCTACGCCAGTCGGCGGCTCTACAACACCGAGACTTCGGACTATGTCACGCTTGAGGATATCGCAAGTTTCATCCGTGATGGCCGCGAGGTGCAGATTGTCGATCTGAAATCCGGAGACGATCTGACCCGGCAATACTTGCTGCAAATCATTGCCGAGCATGAGAGCCGCGGCGAAAGCGTGCTGCCAGTCGATCTGCTGAATGATCTGGTCCGCAGTTATATGAATGGCGGGGCGAGCTCGGTTGTCCCGCAATTCCTCCAAGCCAGTTTCGAGATGCTGCGCGATGGTCAAAGCCGCATGATGGAGAATATGTCTGCTATGAACCCGATGGCGAAGATGCCAGGTTTTGAAGCGATGCAAGCCCAACAGCAGGCTTTTTTGAATGCCATGACAGGTTGGGCTGGCGCACCTTCTTCAACGGCGGAAGCGGACGCACCGCCCCCTCAAGACCAAGGCGAGGATCTCGAAGCGATAAAGGCGCAACTTTCTGAGCTTCAGGAAAAACTGAGTAAGTTGAACTAGGGCCTGTTTTGCCCAATCTGAAAATGAAATATTCAAATTCGCGTTCGAGGCAAAGCCGAGAGGAAGCGGATTTGAATGCAATTTAACAAAGCACGCTTTAAGATGGCGATCCCTCAAGGACTCGAACCCTGAACCTGCTGATTAGAAGTCAGCTGCTCTATCCAGTTGAGCTAAGGGACCGCTGCGCATATTTAGCCGCAGCGGCGCGGTGCCCGCAAGGGTTCAAAGGCGCCGTGTCATAAAAACGCTCAGCGGATCTAATTTATAGCTTCCAAAGGGCGGGCAGTCCTCAAAACCTTCAGCGTGGTACAAGCGGCGGGCAGGCGCGAATACATCGGCGCTGCCGGTTTCGAGCCAAAGGCTTTGCATATCACGCTCACGGGCGATCTCAATCAGGCTGCGTAAAATTGCGCGCCCAACGCCCTGCCCCCGCGTATTGGCCAGAGTGTGCATCGACTTGATCTCGCCCATGTGATCCCCCAGCGGGGCCAATGCGCCAACGCCCACCACCGCATCCCCCCTCAGCGCGGACATCAACACCGCGCCCGCCTGAGCGAGCTCAGATGGATCAAGAACATGGCAGCTTTCCGCCGGGCTTTGGCTGCGCATCAGCGCGTGATGCGCTTGCAATACTGCGTGTATCTGTGGGGCTTCAGGACTATCTTGGCGAAGCGTTAATGCGTCCATGCGCCCCGCCGATGGGTTGCGAAATTCTCTCCATACCCGCCAGGGCGGATATTAGGCTTGCGCTTGTTTGGATCTTGAACCGTCGCATCAATGCCATGATCCTTCGCATAAGACAGCGCAGCCTCGCGCGTCTCGAACTGCAACCGGACTTGCGACTGCGTATCAGAGGAGGATGTCCAGCCCATCAACGGATCAACGCGCCGCGCCTCGGATGGCGCGAATTCGAGAACCCAGTCTTTGGTCTTGGCAGCGCCGGACGACATCGCTGTCCGAGCGGGTTGGAAAATACGTGCGCGCATTCGTTTTGGCTCCTAAATCCTGCCCGCATAATGGCGCGCATTGGGGGCGCCAAGCAAGACGCGTTTTGTCTCAGCCGCTAAGATATTCCACGACGGGCGCACAAACGAAGGGCCACGGGCGGGTTTGGTGACATTTTTTGGCAGTAAGAGGTCTCTGCCCCTTGCACTAAGAGTAAAGTCCGCCAGATTGCGCTTCATGTCTGAGCTTCAAATCAACGCCACCGGATCCCCTCTCTTAGCCGCAACGCCGCGCGCGGGTGCTTTCGAAAAACTAGAGGGCGGCAAACCGCTGGTTATGCAGACCGAGTTCCAGCCCGCCGGGGACCAACCAACGGCCATTGCCGAATTGGCGGCGGGCGTCCGAGACGGAGAGCAAAGCCAAGTCTTGCTTGGGGCGACGGGCACCGGGAAGACCTACACAATGGCGAAGGTCATTGAAGAGACCCAGCGCCCAGCGATTATCTTAGCCCCGAATAAAACCCTGGCCGCGCAGCTTTATGGCGAGTTCAAAGGGTTCTTCCCTGAGAACGCGGTTGAGTATTTCGTGAGCTATTACGACTATTATCAGCCCGAAGCCTATGTGCCGCGCTCAGACACATATATCGAGAAAGAAAGCCAGATTAACGAGCAGATTGACCGGATGCGCCATTCGGCCACCCGCGCGCTGCTTGAGCGCGACGATGTGATCATCGTGGCCTCGGTCAGCTGCATATACGGGATCGGCTCGGTCGAAACCTATGGGGCGATGACCCAGGATCTTAAAGTTGGCGGGATGTATGATCAGCGCCAGATTATGGCCGACCTGGTTGCGCAGCAATACAAGCGCAATGACGCGGCCTTTCAACGGGGCGCTTTTCGGGTGCGCGGGGACACGCTTGAGATATTCCCGGCCCATTTAGAAGACCGCGCTTGGAAGCTGTCCTTCTTTGGCGAAGAGCTGGAAAGCATTACCGAATTTGACCCGCTCACCGGCGAGAAAATGACCACGATGGACCGCGTGCGTGTCTATGCCAATAGCCACTATGTGACGCCCAAGCCGACCATGAACCAGGCCATCGTCAATATCAAAAAAGAGCTGCGCATCCGCCTGGATCAATTGGTGAGCGAAGGCAAGCTGCTCGAAGCGCAGA
>CAYWNJ010000308.1:0-3625 GCA_964459535.1 uncultured Rhodobacterales bacterium | reverse complement strand
AGAGCTTTGGCACGGCGGCGGCAGGGCATATTCGGGTGGCGATGACGGTAGAGGACAAAGCCTTTGAGGCGGCCTTAGAGACGCTCATTGCGTTTGCCAAAACCCATATCACCGCCTAGCCAACTGGTCGCAAACAGGATAGGAAAGAGGATTGACCCTGCCTGCCCAGAACGACTAGCGAGCGCTAAGCGCAAGCCATACCCTTTCTCCCCTCACGACGGAGTATATCTATGACCGATCAATCCCCCTCTCGCGCCGCGCAACGCTCTGGTGGGCGCTCCGCGCGACGTCAAGCGCGCGCATCGGCGCTGCCTGAGAGTATGCGCCCCGTGCGTCCTGGCATGTCTGGTGGTCAATATCGGCCGATGAGCGATGCGGAGGTGCAGCGCGTGCATCGCGCTGCGTTGGAGGCGCTGGAGACGATTGGCCTGGCTGACGCGCCGCAGAGCGGTATCGACGCGATGACCGAATTTGGGGCAGAGCTGGGCGCGGATGGCCGTCTGCGCTTTTCGCCGAGCTTGGTTGAAGAGGCGCTTGCCATGGCGAACCGCAGCGTTGTTTTGCCCAGCCGCAATGGGCAACACGACCTCGATCTATCGGGAACGCGTGTCCACTATGGCACCGCAGGCGCGGCGGTTCACTTGGTCGAACCGGATGGTCAGACCTATCGCGACAGCACCGTGCAAGACTTGCATGATGCTGCGCGGATCGCCGAGCGTCTCGACAATATCCACTTTCTGCAACGCCCTATGGTGTGCCGCGATATCCTCGACAATCTTGAGATGGATGTGAACTCGATCTACGCTTGCGTGACTGGCACGCATAAGCATATCGGCACCTCGTTCTCCGAGCCGCATCACGTCGCCCCGGCGCTGGAGATGCTGCATATGATCGCGGGCGGCGAAGAGGCGTGGCGCGCGCGGCCTTTCGTATCGAACTCCAATTGCTTTGTCGTGCCGCCAATGAAATTCGCCACCGAAAGCTGCGAGGTGATGGAGGCATGCATACGGGGCGGTATGCCGGTGCTGCTGCTTTCCGCGGGTATGGCCGGGGCCACAGCTCCCTCGACCGTTGCTGGGGCGATTGTTCAGGCCGTGGCGGAATGCTTGGCCGGGCTTGTCTATGTGCAGGCGATCAGCCCTGGGCATCCGGCAGTCTTTGGCACCTGGCCCTTTGGCCTCGACCTGCGCACCGGCGCGATGACGATTGGCTCGGGCGAGCAAGCCTTGCTGACGGCAGGATGCGCGCAGATGCATCGGTTTTATGACCTTCCGGGCGGCGCTGCTGCGGGTGGGGCCGATAGCAAATTGCCCGACATGCAGGCCGGTTGGGAGATGATGAACACCAATGTGACCGCCGGCCTTGCCGGGCTCAATATGGTTTATGAAGCGGCGGGGATGCATGCTTCTCTGCTTGGATTTTGCCATGAATCGCTGATTTTGGGCGATGATCTGATCGGCCAAGCTCTGCGCTGCGTGCGTGGCATCGAGGTGACGGATGAGACGCTTGCGCTGGATCAAATCGCTCAGGTCTGCATGGAAGGTCCTGGGCATTACCTTGGCACCGATCAGACCATGGCGCGTATGCAGACGGACCATGTTTACCCGAGTTATGGGGATCGTACCTCGCCCAAGGAATGGGCCGAGAATGGCAAACCCGATCTTGTCGCCAAAGCCAGCGCCCGCAAAGAGGAGATCCTGGCCGAACGCAGCGCTGCCCGCCTAGATCCCACGCTGGACGCCGACATTCGCCGCGCGTTCAACATTCATCTTGGGGCCTGACCTGCGGGGGGACGGCTTAAAGCGTCCAACCTTAAACCTGAGGTATCCAGCGGCCATTCGAATAGCGCCGTTCCGAGGGGAGGCGCAATCGCGCCGCCCCGTGGGGGCGGAACGGCGCGGCGCAACAGTGCCTGTTGCGCGGAGCAGAAATTCGGAGCAAGACGCTTCAGGTTTAAAGTTGGACGCTTTAAAAACCCTATTCAATCGGGATCGAGCGTATGAGGCTATGATCCGCGCGGCTGAATATGTGAAGTTGCTGATCCTGACCAACGATCAAAATATGATCGGGGGTAAAGGTCACGGCTGTTGGGGAGGCAATACCCTCTAGCTCTAGGCGCTCTGGTAGCACCAATGGGTCGGGCGGTGCATTCAGGCGGATGACAAGCAAGGTCGTAACCGCTAGAATCCCTAGGATCATTGTTACGGTGAGCAGCGTCACAAGGCGCCGTAGAAAAGCGATTGTCGCGCCGAGTTCTGGATCCTGGTGAGCCATGAAACACCTGTTGGACTTTGTTATTGGCGCATCCCCGCCGCGCAGGTTTGATAAAGCCTTGGCGCGGGATGTGCCAGAGGCGGCGGCGCTGTCGCGCACGCGGATTGCACAGCTTATCGCGGGCGGCGCGGTCAAGGTAGAGGGCGCAGTTGTTCTCAACCCAAAAGCCCGCATTGCCGAGGGCGCTGCAATCGAAATTACCTTGCCCGCTGCCGAGGATAGCCACATTCTCCCCGAGCAAATTCCCTTGGATATTGTATTCGAAGATGACGCACTCATCGTCGTCAATAAACCTGCTGGGATGGTTGTGCATCCAGCGCCGGGCACGCCGTCTGGAACGCTTGTCAATGCGCTGCTCGCGCATTGCGGTGACGCGCTGTCTGGCGTCGGTGGGGTAAAGCGCCCGGGGATCGTCCACCGGATTGACAAAGAGACCAGCGGCTTGCTGGTCGTTGCGAAAACGGATGCCGCCCATCAGGGTCTGGCGGCCCAATTTGCGGCGCATAGCGTCGCGCGGGAATATCATGCTCTGGTCTATGGTGTGCCGGATGCCGGTGATCCACGGCTGCGCGGTGTGCCGGGGGCCTCGTTCGAACCGGGCGGGATCCTTAAACTCACCACCCAGCTCGCGCGGCACCGAACCGAACGGCAACGACAGGCGGTCGTGTTTAGCGGCGGTAAACATGCGGTCACGCGCGCGCGCGTTCGCGAGAGTTTTGGAACTCCGCCAAGCCTAGCGTTCCTCTCCTGCTGGCTTGAAACCGGACGCACGCATCAGATCCGTGCGCATTTGGCCCATGCGGGTCACGGGCTGGTCGGGGATCCGGTTTATGGCGGGCCGCGTAAGGTAGCCAAAGCAGCGCTTGCGCCGCCTGTGCTTGAGGCTATAGCTGCCTTCCCAAGACAAGCGCTGCACGCGGCGGTTCTTGGCTTTTTGCATCCCTGCGAAGAAAGGCAGATGCATTTCGAGGCGTCGATGCCGGAGGACATGAACGCATTGCTGCGCGCGCTGTGTGATGAGCGCTGACTTAGATTCTGCCGACTTTAAAGCGTCCGACTTTAAACCTGAGGCACCCAGCGGTCGCTCTGGTAGCGCCGTTCCGAGGGGTGGCGCAATCGCCCCGCCCGTCAAACCATAGGTTTGCCCCCTACAAGACAGGGGCGGAACGGCCAGGCTGGGCGGTGCCCGTTGCGCGGGAGATATGTTCGAGACAAGAGGCTTATAGCGTTTCGGTTTGAACCTGAGACACCATTGGCCGGAAGCAGACATTGCCACAAAGCACCCCGCCCGGAGTCAAGGCCGCAGGCCGCCGGGCGAAAGCCAGACCGCCCCCCGGGCTGGCTTTTGGGC
>CAYWNJ010000307.1:3161-3626 GCA_964459535.1 uncultured Rhodobacterales bacterium | reverse complement strand
CCCAGGGTCTGTATTACAAATGGTCCAAGGACTTCATGGAAGCCGGGAAGAAGCGTCTGGCCGAGGACGTTTCCGTGTGCAGCTTGGGGATCGGTTGGAGAACGTCCTATCAGAGATCGTCACCCAGTTGGAAGAGGCGCGCGTCATACTGGCAGAAGGACGGGCTTCAATCGTTGACGCGACCGTCGTGGAGGCTGCGCAGAGCCGGGTCAGAACCGCTGATCCTGAGGCGGGCAACAACGTTAAAGTTAAAGCAAAAGGAAAGAAAGATCAGGTACAGCGCCGAGGGGCGCGGGCCCATCCGTTGTTAGACGCAGACAAAGCCCGCAACGAGGAGATCGGTGTCACCAAAGGTCGCATGGAGGCCATCTTTGGCCGCTGGAAACGAAACTGGGGTCTCTGGCGCACGCGGTTCATGGGCCGAGCTCAGGCTGAGACATTAATCGCCCTCGCAGCTATCGGATG
>CAYWNJ010000307.1:1654-3144 GCA_964459535.1 uncultured Rhodobacterales bacterium | reverse complement strand
ATTAACAAAAGGGCGCAAGGTTCAAAAACCTTTACGGGTGACGGGCAAGAACCGCTAACGTAACGCCAAAATAGAGCTTAACTGCTTGGCGATGGCTGCACGCAGCTCAAAAGACATCTCAATATCAAAAAACAAGCTTTTGCAGAGGTCTCAGTCGGAAGAACTCGCAATTCTCACGCTAAAAAAACCTCTGGAGGACAAGCGCGCACAGTCAGAAGCAGAAGAGGTCGCGCACGGTCACACGGTCAAAATTCAGATGCCATTTAGATCCCCCGAGGCAGAGCAGCGACGCCCGTGCGGGCGACATCGCTGAGGCCTAAGGGGCGCATAAGGTCTATGAAGGCATCAATTTTGTCAGAGGCGCCGGTAATCTCGAAAACAAAGCTTTCAAGCGTGCTATCCACCACCTTTGCCCGGAACACCTCGGCAATGCGCAGCGCCTCGACACGTTGATCGCCCTTGCCCGTGACCTTGAGCATCGCAAGTTCACGCTCGACCGCTGGACCTTCGGCGGTGAGGTCATGCACCTCATGCACAGGCACAATACGCCCGAGCTGCGCCTTGATCTGCGCGATCACCTGCGGCGTGCCGCGCGTCACCACGGTAATGCGGGACAAATGCCCGGTGTGATCCACCTCGGCGACGGTAAGGCTTTCGATATTATAACCGCGCCCTGAAAAGAGGCCAATCACGCGCGCGAGCACGCCAGGCTCGTTATCGACAAGCACCGCGAGCGTGTGCTGCTCTTCAACATCGGAAAATGTCGGGCGTAGGTTATAGGCCGAATGGCTGGTCGAGCCCTTTTGAATTTTGAGTGGGGACATCTTGCCCTCCTTGCGTTGACCGCGCCGCGTTGCGCGCGCTGCTTAAACCAGAACCGAGCCCTTTGCGTCGATCACACCTTGCGTGTCCGCCTCGCCCAGCAACATTTCATTATGCGCCTTGCCGGAGGGGATCATCGGAAAGCAGTTCTCGTGCTTTTCAACCAGGCAATCAAAGAGCACCGGCCCGTCATGCCGCAGCATCTCCATGATCGCATCGTCAAGATCCGCAGGGTCCGTACACAAAACGCCCTTGGCGCCAAACGCCTCTGCGAGTTTGACGAAATCAGGCAGGCTTTCGGACCAGCTATGGCTATAGCGCTCGCCATGTAGCAATTCTTGCCACTGCCGCACCATGCCGAGCCGCTCGTTATTCAGGATGAACTGCTTGACCGGCAGATTAAACTGCATCGCTGTGCCCAGCTCTTGCATATTCATCAGCCAGCTTGCCTCGCCGGCCACATTGATCACCAGAGCCTCTGGATGGGCCATTTGCACCCCAATCGAGGCCGGGAAGCCATAACCCATCGTGCCAAGCCCGCCCGAAGTCATCCAGCGGTTGGGCTCTTCAAATCCCAAAAACTGCGCAGCCCACATTTGGTGTTGCCCGACCTCTGTGCAGATATAGCGGTCCATATCTTTGGTCAGGGCCGCGAGCCGCTCCAGCGC
>CAYWNJ010000307.1:0-1644 GCA_964459535.1 uncultured Rhodobacterales bacterium | reverse complement strand
AATTGCAGGCAATTAATCTGCCGCCAGGTGTCAATCTGCGCCCACCAGGCTTTCACCGCGCTGGTATTTATCTTGCGCCCGCGCGCCTTCCAAACCTTCAGCAAATCTTCCAGCACATGCGCGACATCGCCAACAATCGGGATATCGGTCTTGATCACCTTGTTGATGGATGAGGGATCAATGTCGATATGTGCCTTCTTTGATCCCGGGCTAAAGGCATCAATGAGCCCGGTGCTCCGGTCATCAAAGCGTGCGCCGATATTGATCATCAGATCGCAATCATGCATCGCCATATTCGCCTCATAAAGCCCGTGCATCCCGAGCATACCCAGCCACTTCCCGCCCGAGGCCGGATACGCGCCCAGACCCATCAAGGTTGAGGTGATTGGAAAGCCCGTCGCCTCGACCAGCTCACGCAGCAGCTGCGACGCAGCCGGGCCAGAGTTGATCACCCCGCCGCCGGTGTAAAAGATTGGACGCTCTGCCTGCTCCAGCGCGGCGACAAGCTCGGTAATCGTCTCCAGATCACCTTTGACCTGCGGCTTGTAATGCGAGGCAGAAGGCTTGGGCCCCGCGTAGCTGCCCGTCGCAAACTGCACATCCTTTGGAATGTCAATCAGGACCGGGCCAGGACGCCCTGCGGTCGCGACGTGAAAGGCTTCATGGATCACGCCCGAGAGTTGATCCGTCTCTTTCACCAGCCAATTATGCTTGGTGCAGGGGCGCGTGATGCCAACGGTATCCGCCTCTTGGAACGCATCAGAGCCGATCATAAAGGTCGGGACCTGCCCTGTGAGGACAACAATCGGAATGCTGTCCATCAGCGCATCGGTGAGCCCGGTGACCGCATTGGTTGCGCCCGGCCCAGAGGTAACCAAACATACCCCCGGCTTGCCCGTGGCGCGGGCGTAGCCTTCGGCGGCGTGGACCGCCCCTTGCTCATGCCGGACCAAAATGTGCTTGATCGAATTCTGCTGAAAAATCTCGTCATAGATCGGTAGGACAGCGCCGCCGGGATATCCAAAGACTGTGTCCACGCCCTGATCGATCAAGGCTTGGACTACCATTTTAGCTCCGGTCATTTGACGTGTCATATCCGCGTCTCCGAGTTGCGGGGTTTCCATTTGCGCATAAAAAAGCCCCCGGAGTTCGGGGGCGCATGGGAAGGGGTTTGGTTTACCGCTACCGGCCCATGCGCTTTCCTTCTACATCTACGACTAGCAGTGACATGCCAGCGGCTCCTTCATACGATGCGCGGACCTTAGGGCTGGTGCCAGGGCGCGTCAACCGCCAATTCCATAGATTTTCTGTCCCCAGAGTGACTAAATTCGTAATTTTGTTGCGTTGAAGGCGTGTATTGTGGAATTTATGGCTCAGCGACGGAATTTTGATCTCATTTACGCTTAGCCTCCATCCATCCGCAGGATGGCGACGCGCCGACCGCCCCGTTTTGCCGAAGGCAAACCTTCGGTTTGACGGGCGGCTTGAGCAAAGTGGAGGCGATTGAAGATTGATATCAAAGTTCATTCGTCAAGCTTTGCGAAGGCAGTTTATTGTTCGCCAACTCAGATATTAGCCGCGCGCGGGCTTCGGGCACAGGTTTGTCCCCCAAGCTTGCCGCAAGATGTGCCGACAAAAAATGTC
>CAYWNJ010000306.1:0-3629 GCA_964459535.1 uncultured Rhodobacterales bacterium | reverse complement strand
GACACGCTCTAAATCAAGCTGAAAATCATCCAAACTTTGAGGGCTAGCTGATCCCGCCCGTCCCGCTTGAATTGAATACGAACGACAGCTTGCTCTTTTTTTCCAGAGCATCTGTTCTAGCTTAGGCGGATGGCGAGAAAAACGATTGTATGGCTGCGACGTGACCTGCGAGTGAGAGACAACTCGGCCATGTTAGCCGCCGCTTCTCGTGGAGGCGTCATTCCCATATTTATACGAGATGCGTCTACAAACGCTCTTGGCGCAGCGCCTGCGTGGCGGCTGGGTCTTGGGATTGCGCATCTCCAATCGACCTTGACTGAAATGGGCAGCCAGCTGGTATTACGCTCGGGCGACGCGCTCAGTGTTTTGCGTCAGTTGATCAGAGAAACCCAAGCCGATGCCGTGTTTTGGTCGCGCCTTTATGATCCATCAGCAATTGAACGCGACGCACAGATAAAATCAGCGCTCCAGGCCGAGGGCATCACAGCGCAGAGTTTTGGTGGCCATCTGCTTTTCGAGCCTTGGACGGTTCAGAATAAAACAGGCCAGTACTACCGGGTCTACACCCCGTTTTGGAAAGCCGTGCGGGCCCGAGAGGTTGAGCCCCCCCGAGCGGCACCAAAGCTCACGGCATTAAACCACTGGCCTGCCAGCGAGGACCTGGCCGATTGGCGTCTCGGCGCGCAGATGCAGCGTGGCGCTCCGGTGCTAAGGGCCTTTGTGCAGCCGGGAGAGCAGAGCGCGCAGCAACGCCTAGATCATTTCATCCAAAACCGCGTTGAGCACTACGAAAAAGATCGGAACCTTCCTGCTGAGAACGCCACCTCAGGTTTAAGCGAGTATTTAAGCCTGGGAGAGATCAGCCCCCATCAGTGTTGGCATGCGGGTATGGCGGCAATGCAAGAGGGCAAGGCTGGTGCCGAGACCTTTCTAAAGGAACTGGTTTGGCGCGAGTTTTCCTATCACCTCATGTACCACACGCCGCATATTCTTGAGCGCAACTGGAAACCCGAATGGGACCGCTTTGCCTGGGGCACGGATGAAGAGGCCCCAGAGGTTCTTGCCTGGAAGCAAGGACGCACGGGGCTGCGCTTTGTCGATGCTGCGATGCGCGAGATGTATCTGACGGGCCGCATGCATAACCGTGGTCGCATGATCGTGGCTAGCTACCTGACCAAACATCTTTTGCGACATTGGAAGATTGGGCTCAAATGGTTTGAGCAATGCTTGGTGGATTGGGATCCGGCGGCTAATGCGATGGGATGGCAATGGGCTGCGGGTTCTGGGCCGGATGCCGCACCCTATTTCAGAATTTTCAACCCGGTGACGCAGCTCGAAAAATTCGACCCTAGGCATGATTATGCCAATCGCTGGATTGCTGAAATTACGCGCACCCCCGCGCCAGATGCGCTGCGCTACTTCGAGGCGATCCCGCGGGCGTGGAAGTTGGCACCGGATATGCCCTATCCCGCCCCGATTGTGGACGCGGCGACCGGACGGGCGCAGGCGCTCGCGGCCTATAGCGCGTTCAAAGGATAGTTTTTCATCTACTTGCCCGGCTTAAGCGTAACATTTTAGATCGCCGCGCTAGGCGGTACTTGCACTTCGCGTCGGGCGCGCCTAGCGTGATGGATCAGGGGAACAGGGGGACAAAATATGGCGAACAGCACAGCTTTGACCAGTACAGACGGGCAGGCAAATTTGCCGCGCTATTTTGCGCAGATTTTTGGACTGGCAAAGAGCTTGCGCTCGGGTCGCTGCGATTTCGTACTGCCCGATGGCCGCCGCTTTCGTGCGGATGGCGCAACGCCGGGGCCGGTTGCAGAGCTGCATATACACAACCCCGATGTGTTTGCCCGCCTGATCCGTGAGGGTGATCTGGGTTTTAGCGACGCCTATCTCGAAGGGTGGTGGAGTACCCCTGACCTTCAGGCGTTCATGGATCTGATGCATGCCGATAACGACCATATCTATGACGGGTTCCCCGGCTTTGGGATTGTCCGCATGTTCGAGAAATTCCGCTTTTGGCTACAGCGCAATCACAAACGCCAGGCGCGCAAGAACATCTCGCACCACTATGATTTGGGGAACGACTTTTATTCCCTATGGCTGGACGACTCGATGACCTATTCCAGCGCTATTTTTAAAACCGGGCAAGAGAGCTTGGAAGCTGCTCAGCGCGCGAAATACGCCTCCATGGTGGATGAGATGGGCGCGAAACCGGGGGATCACATTCTTGAAATAGGATGCGGCTGGGGCGGGTTCGCCGAATATGCAGCAGCAGAACGCGGCCTTAAAGTGACCTGCCTGACCATCAGCAAAGAGCAGTTCAAATACGCCAAAGCGCGGATTGAAAAGGCGGGCCTGTCCGATCAGGTGACATTTAAGCTGCAAGATTACCGAGATGAGCGCGGGCTTTACGATGGCATCGCCAGTATCGAAATGTTCGAAGCCGTGGGCGAGCGTTATTGGCCGGTCTACTTTGAAACCGTCCGTGAACGCCTTAAGCCCGGCGCGCATGCGACTTTGCAAATCATAACCGTCGCGGACCGGCGCTGGGAAATTTACAAACGGGGCGTAGACTTTATTCAAAAGCACATCTTTCCAGGCGGTATGCTGCCCTGCCCACGCGTTCTCAAAGAGCAAGTCGTCAAAGCAGGGCTTGCAGTGGAGCGCTCTGTTGAGTTCGGCAACAGCTACAATATCACGCTGCGCCGCTGGCATGAGATGTTTAACGCCAGGTGGAACGAGATTGCAAAGATGGGCTTTGACGAGCGCTTTCGCCGGATGTGGAACTTTTATCTGACATCCTGTGCCGCCGCTTTTGATAACGCGACCTGCGATGTGACCCAGATCACAATTAAGCGCCCGGCGTAAGTGCAAGCGCTGTCTGCCTCTCCCAGAGATGCGTTGCCCGTATTCTTATACGGCCCACTGAGTTTTGAGCCGCTCCTGAAAGTTGTTCTTGGCGATGAAAGCGCTGATCTGACCCAAGAGGCTTCTATTTCCGGCTACTCAATCCGATATAGTGGCGCGATGGAGCGGCCAAGCCTAGTGGTAGAGCCAGGTTGTAACGTGGCTGGGTTGCTACTCTCCAACCTGTCCGACACGCAACGTTCTCACCTAGAGTACTATGCGTTTTCAAGTGGATATATTTTAGAAAACAATAGCCTAGAAGACGGTACTCATGTAGAACTTTACATTCTACCTCCACCGCATCCCGCTGAGAAGTCACCTTGGGACTTCGCAGAGTGGCAGCATCGCTTTGGTGCGCTGAGCGTCATCGCTGCGCAGGAAATCATGTCCTATCACGGCCGATTTTCCCCGGAACAAGTCTTGCAAAGGCTGGCAGCAATCTACGCACGTGCAGGCGCGCAATTGCGGGCCGCAGAGTCGCGGCATGGGGCGCGAACGCTCTATGGCACGTTCGACGTGACGGCGCGCAGGCGCGCATATTCGAATTTCTACGCGCTTGATGAGCTTGTGTTGCAGCATGAGACCTTTGACGGAGGGTCGTCAGAACCGCTCGACCGCGCGGTTTTTGTGGCCAATGACGCCGCAGTCATCCTGCCCTATGACCCCGTGCGGGATCGCGTCTTGCTGGTCGAGCAAATCCGCCTAGGCCCCAT
>CAYWNJ010000305.1:0-3630 GCA_964459535.1 uncultured Rhodobacterales bacterium | reverse complement strand
ATGATCATGGCGCATCGGCCCAGCGCCATTGAGGAATGCGAGGTGCTGTTGGTTCTGGACAAAGGGATGCGCGCCGCCTTTGGACCGAAGGAGGAGGTGTTGCGCTCAATGGTGAAAAACCATGAACAGATCGCGCAGGCGCCCAAAGGGACAGGAGGCATCACATGACGCAAGAGGCAAATCGGCGTTGGTCGGCGCGCAGGCCGGTCTGGCTTGGTTTGGCCGGATTGGTGATCTTGCTTGGTGGTTTTGGCACATGGGCGACCCAAACCAACATTGCAGGCGCGATCATCGCTTCAGGCCGGGTTGAGGTCGATCAAAACCGGCAAGTTGTGCAGCATCTCGAAGGCGGGGTTGTGTCTAAAATCGCCGTGAGCGAAGGCGATGCAGTCAATGCTGGGGACCTCTTGCTCGCGCTTGATGATCGGCAGTTGATCTCTCGGCTTGCGATTATCGAAGGGCAACTCTTTGAGATTATGGCGCGCCGGGGCCGGCTTGAGGCCGAGCGTGATGGGCGCGATGCAATCCTATTTGACGATGAGCTGCGGGCGGTTGCCAAAGAATTTCCGGACGTCGCCGAGCTGGTCGAAGGTCAGCAAAGGCTGTTCCTGGCGCGGCGCGAGTCATTGGAGCAAGAAACCGAGCAATTGGGAAAACGGGCGGGGCAGATCGAAAATCAAATCGATGGGGTTATTGCGCAGCAAGCCTCTCTGTCGCGTCAGTTGGAGTTGATTGAGGAAGAATTGGAAAGCCAGCGCACGTTGCTCGCGCGCGGCTTGGCGCAGGCCTCGCGCGTTTTGGCGCTTGAACGTGAGGCGGTGCAGCTGGAAGGGCGACTTGGAGAGCTTTCGGCCAGTCAGGCGCAGGCCGAGGGGCGCATTACTGAGATTGAACTTCAGAAACTCAACTTGGTCTCAAGACGGCGCGAGGAGGCCATAACGCAGCTGCGCGATGCACGGTATCGCGAGCTTGAGTTTCTCGAACAGCGCGCGGCGCTCCGCGAGGACATTGCGGCGATGGAGATCCGCGCCCCGGTGTCCGGGGTGGTCTATGGGCTACAGGTGCGCACGCCGCGCTCAGTCATTCGTCCGGCAGATCCGCTGCTGTTTTTGGTGCCGCAAGATAGACCGTTGGTGATTGCGGCGCAGGTTGATCCGCTTCATATTGATCAAGTCTTGGTCGGGCAGAGTGTGAATCTGCGCCTAACATCGCTGGATCAACGGACCACGCCAGAGCTCGTCGGGCAGGTCACAGTCATTTCGGCGGATGCGTTTGAAGATACGGCTTTGGGGCTTACCTATTATCAAGCTGAGATTGCGCTGAAACCCGGGGAGCTTTCTAAGCTCAACCCCGGGGATACGTTGATACCTGGAATGCCGGTGGAAGCCTTTATTCGCACGGTGGACCGCACCCCAATGGCCTATCTACTGAAACCCCTTTCGGACTACTTCACCCGCGCGCTACGGGAGAGCTGACTTAGCGGACGCGCTGGCGCGCGACATCTATTCTTTGGGCAAACGGAGTTTGCCACTTTGCTCAGAATGAAGGCTTGCGCTTTCGGAGGGAGCGCGTAGCGTCACGCTAGCAGTTCATGGAGGAAAGATCTTGAGTATTGTCGAGAAATTAGCGGCACTGGACGTTGTGTTACCAGAGGCACCCGCACCCGCAGCGAACTATGTTCCTTTCGTTCAGGTTGATGACATTGTCTATGTTTCCGGCCAAATTTCCAACGGTCCTGAGGGGCTGATTAAGGGAAAGCTGGGGGCGGACATGGATGTCGCTGCTGGGGCTGAGGCAGCGCGGTGCTGTGCAATCAACTTACTGGCCCAAGTCCGGGCGGCTTGTGGCGGCGATATTGAGCGGCTGGCGCAAGTGATCAAGCTGACGGGGTTTGTGAATTCTACCGCCGATTTTGTTGATCAGCCAAAGGTCATCAATGGCGCCTCTGACTTTTTGGTCGAGGCATTGGGCGACGCGGGGCGTCACGCGCGCTCGGCTGTGTCGGCGGCAGCCCTGCCTTTGGGCGTGGCGGTCGAGATTGAGGGGATCTTTCGGATCAAATGATCCCGCGTTTGCCAGAGGCGTTCTTAAAGGTACCGCTTGCGCATCGGGCTTTGCATGATGTGCAAGCGGGGCGTCCTGAGAACAGTCGGGCGGCAATCCTCGCGGCTATTCAAAGCGGTTATGGCATTGAGATTGACGTTCAGCTTAGCGCTGATCGTGTTGCAATGGTGTTCCATGACGATACGCTGGATCGTTTGACCGGCGCACGCGGGCTCGTGGCGGGTCTTTCTGCCACCGAGCTTGGCCACATCGAGCTGCTGGGCGGGCAGGAAGGTATTCCGACCTTACCCGAAGTATTGGACATTGTTGCTGGGCAGGTTCCCTTGCTGATCGAGATCAAGGATCAAGATGGTGCGATGGGGCCCTTGATCGGTGCGTTAGAGCACGCAACAAGCGCTGCGATTGCTGGATATTCTGGACCGGTTGCCGTGATGTCCTTTAACCCGCATAGCGTAGCGCGCCTGGCAGAGCTCAGCCCCGATGTCCCGCGCGGTCTGGTTACTTGTAGTTACCAGGCCGAGGATTGGCTGATGGAGGCGCAGGTGCGTGATCGGCTTAGGCAGATCCCGGATTATAATCGCGTTGGGGCCTCTTTCATTAGCCATGAAGTTGCAGATCTGGAGCGTCCGCGCGTCGCAGCGCTTAAAGCGGCGGGTGCGGATATTCTGTGCTGGACCGTGCGCAGCCCGGCGGAAGAGCAGCGCGCGCGGCGGGTGGCTCAGAACGTGACATTTGAGGGGTATCATGCCGCGCTGCCGCGTTGATCTTTGGGTAACTTGGTTTGGGGCGTAACGTATGACGGATACCACTATGCAGGCGGTTGAGATTGATGTTCTCCCCTCGCTGCGTCACATCTCGGCCCAAGATTGGGATGCCTGCGCCTGCCCAGAAGAGGCGGATGGCAGGCGCGCGATTGACCCGTTCACAACCCACCGCTTTTTGTCTGCGCTTGAGGAAAGCGGGTCGGTCGGAGCGGGAACCGGGTGGCAACCACAGTACTTAGCGGCGCGTTTGGAGGGGCAGCTTGTCGGCGTGGCGCCGATGTATGCCAAAGGGCACAGCCAAGGCGAGTATATCTTTGACCATAACTGGGCCCATGCCTATGAGCGCGCGGGGGGGCGCTATTACCCGAAACTGCAAATCGCGGTGCCCCATACGCCGGCAACTGGCCGGCGGTTTCTGACGCGGCCCGACCATCGAGAGCTTGGTTATCAAGCGCTCGTGGAGGGGGCTGTGCGACTGGCGGCGCAGAACAAACTCTCCTCACTCCACGCAACATTCTGCACCGAGGCGGAGGCCAAGCTGGGCGCTGAGATGGGGATGCTTTCCCGGACCACGCAGCAGTTCCATTGGCTCAATGACGAATATTCGGACTTTGCGGGCTTTCTATCGGCGCTCAGTGCGCGCAAGCGCAAGAATATCCGCAAAGAGCGCGCAAGGGCGCAGAATTTTGGCGGATCTATCGAAGTGCTGACCGGAGATGCGCTTGAACCGCAGCATTGGGATGCGTTTTGGACCTTCTACCAGGACACCGGCGCGCGCAAATGGGGGGCGCCCTATTTGACA
>CAYWNJ010000304.1:0-3636 GCA_964459535.1 uncultured Rhodobacterales bacterium | reverse complement strand
AATATAACCGCTGGCGTATAGATGAGGCTGTCGGGAACGGGGTGAATGCCACCCGCGTCGCGCTTGGCGTTCTTATCATCGCGATTTGCGTGCCGATCACCACCTACCGCGCCACGCAGCTGCGCCTGGACGAGCGCGCGTGTCTTAACCAGGTCCGCTCGGGCGAGACGGTGGACGACCTTCTCGCGCGGTTTAGCGTGCCGGATGTGTCCGAGCTTTCAACCCTGCTCGACACCGATCTGGCCCGCGCCCAGGCCGAGTTTAACCGCCTCGACGGGCTTGAAAACCCGACCGGAGAGCAAAAGTCGGCCCGCAGCGCGGCGCGCAAAGAGCTGCGGCAGCTCACGCGCGAGCGCGCGGCCATCGAAGCCTATCAAACCATCTCGGCCAAGGATCGTTTTGACTGCAACTTCATTGATGACTTCCCAACGCTCACGCGGATCGCCGCGCCGCCCGAGATCCGCTATCGCCGCGTGCCGGATGAAGAGGCTATCGCGGCAGGCGATTTGGATGCAACCAAGGTTCTGGTGCAGCAAAAACCGCCCGTCGAGGGGCGCCGCGTGAATATCTTTACCTATAATGCCGAGGCAATTGACACGGGCATCAACTATCTGCGCGCGCAATACGCCGGCATTTTCGATGCCATGACCCATGTGCTGCGCCAATCGCTGTTGCGGGTCGAGGTGGCCTTTATGCAGACGCCTTGGCCGGTCACGGCTTTCCTCTTCTTGGCGCTCAGCTGGGCTTATACGAACCGTCCCACCACCATCTTTGTGGCAAGCTCGCTGGTGTTTCTGGCGGTCTTTGAGCTCTGGCAGATCGCGATGCAGACGATGGCGCTGGTGGTCGTGGCCACGGCGATCTGCGTCTTCGTTGGCCTGCCGGTGGGGATTTGGATGGCCAAGAACAAGTTGTTCCGATGGATCACCGAGCCGATTTTGGACGTTATGCAAACCATCCCCTCGCTCAGCTACCTAGTTCCCGCTGTTGCGTTTTTTGGTATCTCACAGCCTCCGGCGGTGCTGGCCACGGTGGTCTTTGCGATCCCGCCTATGGTCAAGCTGACCGCGCTGGGTATTTTGCAAGTGCCCGAGAGCACCAAAGAGGCGGCGCTGGCCTTTGGCGCGTCCGAGCGGCAGCTTTTGCGCAAGGTTGAGCTGCCGATGGCGATCCCCTCGATCATGGCGGGGCTGAACCAGACAATTATGCTCGCGCTCTCTATGGCGACGATCTCGGCCTTTATCGGGGCGGCGGGCCTAGGCGCGCTCGTGACCGAGTCGCTGGGCGATGCGCAGGCGGGCAAGGGCTTGCTCGCCGGGATTGCCATCGCGCTTGTGGCCATGATGATTGACCGGATCCTACGCGGGATCCGGGCGTCCTTTAGTCGAATTTAACCAAAGCAGACCAACCAACACAGGGAGACCCTTATGAAATATCTGCTAAATGCCTCGGTCGTCGCAGGTGCGTTGCTGGCAGGCAGCGCAGCGACGGCGCAAGAGAAGGTGATGATCTCGGATCCAAACTGGAACGGCGCCCGCGCCGTTGGTCATGTGATCAAAGCGATCATTACCGATCAAATGGGCGGTGAGGCTGAAATCCTGACCGGCATGAACCAACAGCCTGTGATCTTTGCGGGCATGGACAAGGGCGATGGTTCGATCGACATTCACCCCGATATGTGGATGCCCAACTGGCAAACCGCTTGGGACCAATATGTTGATGGCAATGGCACCGTGAAAACCAATGTGCCCTATGCCGGAACCTCGCTGCTTTATGTGCCGTCCTATATGGCCGATCAGCTCAAGTCGATTGAGGACCTAAAGGATCCTGAAGTTGCCGCGATGTTTGACACCGATGGCGATGGGCTTGGCGAATATTGGGCGGGCGATGTGACCTGGGCCTCGACCAAGCGCTGGCAGGTAAAGTTCAAATCCTATGGGCTCGATGCCTATTGGGAGCCGAACATCGTCTCGGGCGATACGTTCAAAGCCGGTCTGGCGGCGGCCTATGCGGCCTCGCAGCCTCAGCTTTTCTACTACTGGACGCCCGAAGCGCTGCATGTGCAATACGACCTGACAGCCCTGGAAGAGCCTGCGCGGTTTGACGGGTGCGAGGATCTGTCTCTTGACGCTGAAAACTGGCTGGAAGTGTCCGAGTTCGAATGCGCAGGCACAGCCGCTTCGGTCTATATCGCCTATTCCGCCTCGCTTGAGCAGCGCAATCCTGAAGTGGCGGCGATGCTCAGCCGTATGCAGCTAACTGGCGAAGAGGTGGGTGTCTGGATCCAAGAGATGTTCGAGAACAAGCGGGATCCGGCAGAGGTTGCCGAAGAGTGGATCTCGGAGAACCAAGATCTCGTGAATAGCTGGGTCAACGGCTAAACTCTGGCCCCGGAAAAACCGAAGCCGCGCGGTAAAATCCCGCGCGGCTTTCTCTTTTAATATGCATTGTTTGGCGAGGAATTTGGCCTCGATCTAACGTACTCAACCTTAAACCTAAGGCGTCTTGCCCTGAAGTTCTTTCCCGCGCAACGGAAACGTTGCGCCGCGCCGCTCCGCCCCCACGGAGCAGCGCTATCAGGATGGCTGTAGGGTGCCTCAGGTTTAAGGTTGGGTGCCTTAACGCAACATTTGCCAGAAACGCACAGGCTCGCCTCTGGCTGGAAATTGGCCTACCGCGCATTGGGTGCTCAACGCATCTGCCACAAATATCCACCTGTGCCGGGGTCTTTCGGGACGCCATCAATGATTGCGGCGAGTGATTACCTAAGGTAGTACCACTCTATCATATTGGGGGATGTGAAAATGCGGTACATGATATATTTTTGCGGCTTGGTTTTAAGCGTCACTTTGGTGTCAACAGCGAGCGCTTACACCGCAAGCGATAATGCGCAGTATGAAGCGGCGACGCATCGGGCTGTGACGCTGGACGAGTCATCGCGAGAAATTGCAGATGGCTCTCTTGACCTGCGGCTTTTGGGGCGCGCGCCATTCACTGTGGAGAAGACAGAAGCCGTACATCTCGCCCAAACCGCCCTTTGCAGTGATCTGGGGAACCGACGATTCTCGCTCTCTATATTTGATCCGGGCTTTTTTAGCTTTCTTTGGCTCTACTACAACATCTGCTCCAGCCGTTTGATAGGTAATGACTTCTTGCCGGGTTAGGTAATGCTTGGCAGAGGGGCGATGGATCACAATTGCCTCACCGTCTGGCGATGAAGGCAAATATCGCTTGTGAGGTGTTTCCAGCGCTTTCTCAATGGGTGTGATCCGTAAAATCGGATTGCGCTGCACCTTCCTCTGACGGCGTAGCGATCCTTATCGATAGGTTTGGGTCGTTTATGCAGACGAAGGGCCAAGAAACCCGCTTTGTCATAAAACTGTTACGAATGTGTCACAGAAGTCTTACCAGCGCAGCCTAGACGAGGCGCCAAGATCATCATGGGGGTGATCAAATCCGAAATGACAGGAGAGACTATGTCCTTTGGAAAAACTGCCGCATCCACGCTCGCCATCGTTGCCCTTGCAGCGACCACCGCGGCGGCGCGTGACCAGATCAATGTTGCTGGGTCCTCGACCGTTCTGCCTTATGCATCCATTGTTGCCGAAGCCTTTGGCGAAAACACGGATTTCCCGA
>CAYWNJ010000303.1:0-3657 GCA_964459535.1 uncultured Rhodobacterales bacterium | reverse complement strand
AGTCAGCCGACGCGTAGCGCTTCGTGCACGATCGCGAGCAGGGCGATCACCGCGGTGTCGCTGCGCAGCGGACGCGTGCCCAGGCCGATGCCGGTGAAGGCGTGCCGCTCGAGCAGGTCGCGCTCGTAGGGATCCCAGCCGCCCTCGGGGCCGATGGCGAGCAGCACCTTCCGGTCGGGCGCGAGGTCTTTCAGCGTGGTGAACGCGGATCGCGAGTACACCGGGTCGGCGACGAGGCGCTTGGCGTGCGGGTGCGTCCGTTCGAGCTCGTCCTCGACGAGCTTGCGCAAGAACCGGTGCACGCGGACCTCGGGCAGGTGCGTGTCGCGCGCCTGCGAGAGGCCCTCGAGCAACCGCGGCCGCCAGACCTCCGGCGTCACCGCGTGCGAATCGAAGTAGAAGCGCTCCACCTTGCGCGCGTTGGTCAGGTGGATTCGGCCGACGCCCAGGGTCGCGAGCTGTGACCAGAGACGCTTGAGCACCTTCGGGCGGGGCAGCGCGAGAATCAGATCGAGCCGCGGCGCAGGCGAGGCCTCGGTGTCGAACGCGCACCGCAACCGCACGGTGTCGTCGTCGGCCCAGAGGACCTCGCCGCGACCCTTGGGGCCGCCGAGCACCCCGAGGCGCACGAGCTGTCCGGGCACCACCCCGAGCACGTCGAGGAGGTGCCGCGCACGCTCGCCGTCGAGGAGAACCTCCCGTCGGGCGTCCACCTCCGAAGGCTCGAGAAGGAGCAGGTTCACTCGGCCGAAGTCACGCTCAGCTCGACCGTGCCGCACGTGAAGTCGATGCCGCTCGACGTGTACTCGAACGCGTCGACGAACACGTAGTAGGTGCCCGCCGGCAGCGTGACCGTGACACGGGACTGCCGTACGTCGACCTCCCCGAAGCATGCGGGTGGCTCGGCGGTGGAGGCCATGCAGGGGACGTCGTCGGCGCAGACGATCTGGCTCGACGGGTCGTCGCACGCGCGGCGAATGTAGAGGATAAGCTCGGTGGGCGCGTTCTGCGCCTCGGGTGCCATCGGACCGCCGGGGGCGGCGCAGATCAGCAGGCCGTCACATTCTGCGATAAAGCTTTGGGTGCTCCCGGGCTGGGAGCCCTCTGTGAAAATCGCAATGGCGTCGCCCGCCTCGATATCAAAACCCGCTGCGCCCAAGGCTTTGAGCACCCGCGCGCCCGAGGGCGTCCCGTTGGCGAGGGTTTCGATAATGCGCGCGGGGCGCCCGGATCCGCGCGCGCCCAGCATCGCGGCGTCAGAGCGGCGATCCGGGGCGAAAAAGACAAGCTCGCCCGGCTGCAGCCCGTCCTTGTCAAGCACGCTAATCTCGTCGCCTTTGAACACGGGCACCGCGCGCGAGCCGCCGCCTGGGACCGGGTGTCGTTCGACCCCATGGGGCAGGATCGGAAGGCCGGGCGCTATAACCCCGCGCCGTTCCCAGGGATGTTCGATGAAACTTGGTTTGTTCATGGCGTCATCCCAGCCCAAGCGCTTGTTTGCGCCGCTCCGCCCAGGCCAAGATTGCCAGGTCAAAGGTCAGGGCCATCAGCGCGACATTCATGCCCAAGACGATGTTCTTGCCTAGATCCGTCCCAGCCAGGGTACGTTGAAGCTCTTGCCCCAAATCTTGAGTGCCGATGAAGGCCGCGATAATCACCATGAAAAAGGCAAACATGATCGCCTGATTAAAGCCGACGGCCATGGTGGGCAGCGCCATTGGCAGCTCGACGGACCAAAGCCTTTGATGCCGCGTGGCGCCGGACATATCGGCGGCTTCGGTCATCTCTGCGGGCACAGTGCGCAGACCTTCGATCGTGTAGCGCGTCAGAGGCACCGTGGTGAAAATGATGATCGCAAAAACAACCGCCACATCATTGACCCCGAACAGCATGATCGCCGGAATGAGGTAGATAAAGCTTGGGAAGGTTTGCGCGGTATCACAGGCCAGCAGAATGCGCGCGGACCAGCGATCCGACCGCGCGGCGAAGATGCCAAGCGGGATGCCGATGAGCATCGATAAAATCACCGCCGAGATGACCGTATAAAGCGTGATGACCGAGCGATCCCACCATCCAGAAAAGGCGACAATCGTGAAAAAGATCAGCGCATAGATCCCGGGCCGCCTCCCGCCCACCCAATAGGCAAAGGCCGTCACCAAGAGGACAAAGGCAGGCGTGGGGATCCAAAGCAGCGCATTGCGAAAGGGGATCAGAACTTTGACATTCAAAAACCACCGCAGCCACTCGGTCACCGCGTTTACGGCATCAATCGCCAGAAAGCCCTTGATCGCCGTGTCGATTTCCTTGCCCCTGGAGAAAGACTGCCGACGCCCGATTTCAACAAAAACATCCACGAATTGGGCGATGACATAAAAGCCGGTGAAGGCAGCGAGACCGACAAGCAGGAAGATATGCTGCTGCCACCACGGCGTGCCCTTTTCAAAATGCTCAGGCTGCTTGACCACCCAGGCTTTTGACAGCCGGTCGAGCGTGATCGCCAGCAGAACGATGGTCACGCCGATCTCGAACGAACGTCCAAGCTTAAAGCTGCCCATCATCGACAGCAGCTTTGCGCCCAGTCCGGGCATGCCGATGAACGCGGTTAGAACGACCATGGCGAGGCACAGCATGATCACTTGGTTGACGCCGACCAAGATCTCGGTGCGGGCCGCCGGGATATAGACCTGTGTGAGCATCTGCCAACGCGTGCAGCCCGACATCTTCCCCGCCTCGACAATCTCTGGGCTGACCTTCTTAAGGCCCAGCGTGGTCATCAGGATCATCGGTGGGATGGCGTATATGATCGTAGCAACAGCGCCCGCCGTGGGACCGACCTTAAAAAAGATCACAGCCGGGAGCAGATAGGTAAAAAACGGTAAGGTCTGCAAAACGCTCAAGATGGGTTTGATCGCGATATCCACCGCTCTGAACTTCCAAGCCGCGATGCCCAAAACGAGGCCAAGGAAAAAAGCAATCGGCGCGGCAACAACGAGCACAGACATCGTCTGCATTGCAATTTCCCATTGGCCAATAAGGGCGGTCCACAGCATGGTGCCCCCGGCCAGCGCCGCCAGCCGCCAACCGCCCAGCCAATATCCCAAGACTGTTGCAGCGGCGGCGATGGCGGTCCAAGGGATGGGGCCAAGATTGGGCCAACGCCGTTTGCCATAGAGAAGGTTGGCGGTTGCATCGAGCATAAACTCAAGCGGTCCCTCGGCAATGAACCGGGTGACATAAATCAGCCCCAGGTCGTTTTGCACAAAGGCAAAGACAACATCCAGCGCCTGCGCTGTGGGCGGGATAAGGGCCTCTGGAATGCGGTGCAGCCAAACGGGCAGAACGCCAAAAGCATGGGCGATGATCAAGGCCAGGCTGATCCCAAGCAGCGAGAGAAGCAGCGGATCCCGCCGCCTGCGCGCGCTGGCCGCAAAATGGCTGGCGTCATGGGCCGACGTTACCGCCATCAATCCGCCCCCAACAGCAGATCCAGGGCCTGGCTGCGCTGCATCGTGCCAATCACTTGGCCTGCGCTATCTGACACCGGGATCACCTCTCGGCTGTCATTCACCAACTGGCGTGCGAGGGCTTGTATCGTTGCGTGCCCATCGACCGGCGCGCCCTCCGGCGCCTGCCCATTGAGCGGCTGGCAAAGACCGC
>CAYWNJ010000302.1:0-3658 GCA_964459535.1 uncultured Rhodobacterales bacterium | reverse complement strand
AAGGGGACGCGGCGCTGTGCACGTCAAATCGCCGGGTCTATGCCATCGGCGATGTCACGGGCGGCGCGCAGTTCACGCATCTTGCAGGCTATCATGCGGGCGTCATTATTCGCTCCATGCTCTTTGGCCTGCCCGCAAAAGCGCGGGTCGATCACGTGCCTTGGGCGACCTATACCGACCCAGAGCTTGCGCATGTTGGCCTGACCGAGGCCGAGGCGCGCGCGGCGCATGGCGCAAAGCTAGAGGTGGTGCGCTTTGAATACGCCCATAATGATAGGGCCATCACCGAGCGCAAAACCAAAGGGCTCATCAAGGTCATGGTCGTGCGCGGGCGCCCTGTCGGCGCGTCAATCGTGGGCGCGCAAGCCGGAGAGCTTATCGGGCTGTGGTCCCTAGCCCTTGCGAATAGGATGAAAATGTCTCAAATCGCCGGTATGGTCGCGCCCTATCCGACAATTTTTGAGATGAACAAGCGGGCCGCTGGCGCCTATTTCGCGCCGCGCCTCTTTCAGAACAACACGGTCAAACGGATTGTTGGCCTGGTGCAGAGATATATCCCCTAGATGCTAAACTCACTATCCGGGCGCTTTCTCATATTAACCGTCATCTTCGTTATGTTGGCGGAGATTTTGATTTTCGTGCCGTCCATCGCGCGGTTTCGAGAGGATTATTTGCTCGGCCACCTGGAGCGGGCGCAGATCGCGTCGCTGGCCCTGCTTGCAGACGATATGCTCGACCCGCAGCTTGAAGAAGAGCTGCTGGAAAATGCCGGGGTCTACAACGTCGTTCTGCGCCGCAATGCGGCCCGGCAGTTGATGCTTTCAAATCCCTTGCCGCAGCCCATCGCAGCGACCTATGATCTGCGCAATGCGGCGGCGATGACGCTGATTTGGGATGCGCTGCACCGATTTGTGATGCCTCAGGACGAGGTGATCCGGGTCATCGGCGCGCCTGTGCGCGATGCGGGTTTGCTGATTGAAATCACACTTGAGACATCCGTGCTTCGGGCAGCAATGGTCGATTATGGCGTGCGTATTTTGATCCTGTCCGCCGTTATCTCGATCTTTACGGCGGTTTTACTCTTCGTTGCGGTGCGCATTCTGCTGGTAAAACCCATCAAGGGCGTTGTGGGGCATATGATGCGCTATGCCGCCGCGCCGGAAGATTCGCGCCGCATCATCGATCCGCAAGCCTCTGTCCGAGAGCTGCGCGAGGCCGAAGAGGCGCTGAAATCCTTGCAGACAGAGCTCACCGGCGCTCTGCGTCAAAAGGAGCGCCTGGCCCAGCTTGGCGGCGCCGTGAGCAAGATCAGCCATGATTTGCGCAATATCCTAACTTCGGCGCAACTATTCACCGACCGTATCGAAGGGTCTGAGGACCCGCTTGTACGGCGCATGGCCCCTAAGCTGGTGGGCTCCATCACACGGGCCATCCACCTATGCGAAAGCACCTTGGCCTTTGGCAAAGCCGAAGAGCCCAGCCCGACCCTCGCGATGGTGCCCCTTGCGAATTTGGTCTCCGATGTTGTTGATAGTGAGCGTTTAGCTATCGGCAGCTATGACTTAAGCATCGCCGAGGATATCCCAGCGACAATGAAAATCCGCGCCGATGCGGAACAGCTTTATCGCGTGATTGCTAATCTTGTGCGCAATGCCCGCCAAGCGATTATCGCCTCCCGCCAGCCCGGCGAGATTGCGATACGTGCCCAAGAGGATGAAAATGCCTGGGTAATTGAGATCGCAGATACCGGGCCTGGCCTACCGGAGCGCGCGCGCGCGCATCTCTTTACGCCCTTCCATGGGAGCGTGAGTAAAGAGGGCTCCGGGCTCGGCCTTGCCATCAGCGCAGAGCTCATCCTCGGGCATGGCGGCACCCTTGATCTGCAAAAAACTGGCCCAGATGGGACGATCTTTTCGATAAGGCTGCCGAGGTCCAGCGAAGCGACCTCATGAGGTCGCATGCTTTTCTACAGTTTTAGGCGGCGTCCAGCCTCAAACAGATAAGCAGACGTATTTCATCTCTAAGAAGTCTTCGATCCCGTGATGGCTGCCTTCTCTGCCCAGACCCGATTGTTTGACACCGCCGAACGGAGCCACCTCGGTCGAGATAATCCCAGTGTTTACCCCGACGATGCCGTATTCCAAAGCCTCCGCCACTTTGTAGACGCGGCTTAGGTCGCGGGCATAAAAGTAGCTGGCCAGGCCAAAGATCGTATCATTGGCCATCGCGATCACATCATCCTCGTCCTCGAACTTAAAAAGTGGGGCCAATGGCCCGAATGTCTCCTCCTGCGCGACGGCCATCTCTTGGGTCACGCCGGTCAGGATCGTGGGCGGTAGGAAGTTTCCGTCGAGAACCGCTCCATCGCCAAGCAGCACCTGAGCGCCCTTCGACGTTGCATCTGCGATATGTTCAAGCACCTTGGCGCCAGCCTCGGGGTTGATCAGTGGACCAAGCTCTACGCCCTGCTCCAAACCATCCCCGACCTTCATCGCGCTGACCCGCTGGCGGAGCTTTTCAGCAAAGCTGTCATATACACCCGCCTGGACATAAATCCGATTGGCGCACACGCAGGTCTGGCCATTATTGCGCAGCTTGCACAGGATCGCGCCGTCCACTGCGGCGTCAAGATCTGCGTCATCAAAGACAATGAACGGCGCGTTTCCGCCCAATTCCATCGAGCATTTCATCACCTGCTCGGCGGCTTGTGCAAGTAGGATCCGCCCGACTTCGGTGCTCCCGGTGAAGGTGAGTTTGCGCACCTTGGGGTTTTCGCAGAACTCCTTACCGATCGCAGAGGCCGAAGAAGATGGGACCACATTGAATACGCCCGCTGGAACGCCAGCCCGCTCTGCCAGAACCGCCATAGCAATCGCGCTAAGCGGTGTTTCTTTGGCCGGGCGCGCCACGAACGCGCATCCCGCTGCAAGCGCCGGTCCTGCCTTTCGTGTGATCATAGCGTTGGGGAAATTCCAGGGCGTAATTGACGCGGCAACCCCAACAGGCTGTTTCATGACCATGATGCGCTTGTCGCGCTGGTGGCCGGGGATCATCTCGCCATAGATACGCTTGGCCTCTTCGCCGAAGAACTCAATAAAACTCGCGCCATAGGCGATTTCCCCCTTCGCTTCGGCCAAAGGTTTGCCCTGCTCTGCAGTGAGGATAATGCCCAGATCGTCCTGGTTTTCCATCATCAGGTCGAACCAGCGGCGCAGGATAGCGGCGCGCTCTTTGCCTGTCATGCGCGCCCAGTCTTTCTGCGCGGCATCGGCGGCGTCAATTGCGCCCGCGACCTGGGCGCGGCTGAGGTCCGCCACCTCGGCGATCACATCTCCGCGCGCGGGGTTGGTCACTGGAAAATTACCCTGGTCTCCTTCGACCCACGCGCCGCCGATATAGGCGCGCGTTTCCAAAAGGCTGGTGTCCTTTAGCAAGCTTTTAAGATCGGTTGTCGTGTCCAGCATAGCATCCTCTTAGAATTATGTACGTGATATGAGCGAAGGCGCTAAGACCTAGCGGCAAGGCCCATGGGAACGCGCCCTAGAGCAGCCCGGCATGTGCCAGCCCTGCCTCAACCAGCGCTTTGGTCTCGTCTGTAAGTTCGGTAAGCGGCAGGCGTACCTCGTCTGAGCAGAGCCCCAGCTTTGACATCGCGTAT
>CAYWNJ010000301.1:0-3662 GCA_964459535.1 uncultured Rhodobacterales bacterium | reverse complement strand
ACCATTGCCGATCACGATATATGCGCCTGGGCGCTCTTCGAGCATATAGGCGAAATCCTCGCCGCCCATAACCAGAGGGGCCTCGTCGCATTGCCCGGAGACGCGGCGCGCCACATCTGCGGCAAATTCGGTTTGCGTGTCCGAGTTGACCATCACCGGATAACCAGGGTGATAGACAACCTCAATTGTGCCGCCAAAGGTCTCCGCAATGCCGTTTGAGATCGCCTTGATCCGCGTCTCGGCAAGGGCGCGCATCTCAGCGCTCATCGTGCGCACAGTGCCCTTCAGGTGCACTTTTTGCGGAATAACGTTATAGGCGGTCGATGAGGTCTCAAAAGACGTGACCGACACGACGACCTTGTCAACCGGGTTTGCGTTTCGGCTGGCGATACTTTGAAGCGCCATCACAAGCTGCGCGCCCATCACGGTCGGATCCACGGTTTCTTGCGGTTTCGCCGCATGGCCCCCGCGTCCCTCAACGTAGATGTCAAAGAGGTCCGTCGCGGCAAAAAACGCGCCTGGGCGGATTGCGAATTCGCCAACCGGCATACCGGGCCAGTTATGCATGCCATAGACCTCTTGAATGCCCCAGCGGTCCATCATGCCATCATCGCACATCTCTTTGCCGCCCTCTTCGGCGGGTTGGAAAATGACCACGCAGGTCCCATCAAAATTCCGCGTCTCCGCCAGGTATTTCGCCGCGCCAAGCAGCATAGCGGTATGCCCATCATGGCCGCAGGCGTGCATCGCGCCATCGGTCTTGGAGGCATAATCGAGCCCCGTTGCCTCATGGATCGGCAGGGCGTCCATGTCAGCCCTGAGGCCGATGACCTTGCCCGCCGTGTCGCTGCGCCCTTTGATCACGCCGACAACACCCGTGCGGCCAATGCCGGTTGCGATTTCGTCCACGCCAAATGCCTTAAGCTGCTCGGCCACGAATGCCGAGGTGCGATGGGTCTCGAACAGAATCTCTGGATGGGCGTGAATATCGCGGCGCCAGGCGGTGATTTCGTCTTGAAGTTCAGCAAAGCGATTTTTGACGGGCATGAGAGGGTCTCCTTGGAAAGCGCGTTAGGATGTCAGGGGGAGGCGACGCTCGGCAAGCTCGGCAAACCAGGAGCAGCCTGCGGGGATCGCGTCGTCGTTAAAATTGTATTCGGGATGATGGACATGGGCCGTATCGCCATTCCCAACCATGATATAGGCGCCGGGGCGCGCGTTTAGCATAAAGGCAAAATCCTCTGCCGCCATGATCGGCGCGCAATCGGTTTGAACGTCCGGCGTCACCGCTTTGGCGGCCTCAGCAGCATAGCCGGTATGTTCCGCATTATTCACGGTAACGGGATACATCACGAGATAGTCCACCTCAGCGACGCAGCCTTGAGCCCGCGCGGTGGCCTCGGCAATCTCAATCAGCCGTTCTTGCGTTTTTGCGCGCATGTCGCTGTCAAGCGCGCGGACCGTGCCCTTGATCTCGGTCACCTGCGGAATGACGTTCGAGACCACGCTGTCGGAATGCAGTGCGCCAACAGTGACGACGACCGAGGCGAGCGGGTCGATGCTGCGCGATACGATAGTTTGCAGCCCGACGATGATATGCGCCGCCGCCGCGTTGGGATCGCGCGCCTCATGCGGGGCGGCGGCGTGACCACCGCGGCCAACAACACGGATTGTGAATTCATCGGCCGAGGCCAAAAGCGGGCCGGGGCGGATTGCAAAGGACCCGCTGGGCAGGCCGGGCATGTTGTGCATGCCATACACCTCGTCGATATCCCAGCGGTCCATCAGCCCGTCCTCGACCATCTCGCGTCCACCGCCTTCACCCTCCTCAGCGGGTTGGAAGATGACGATCACGGTCCCCGCAAAGTTGCGCGTTTCTGCAAGATACTGTGCGGCCCCGAGTAGCATTGCAGTATGCCCATCATGCCCGCACGCGTGCATCTTTCCAGGGGTGCGAGAGGCGTAGTCGAGCCCCGTGGCCTCCTCAATCGGCAAGGCGTCCATATCCGCGCGTAAACCGACGGTACGAGGGCCTTCCTGCCGCCCTTTGATCACGCCGACCACCCCGGTGCGTCCCACCCCGGTTGTGACCTCATCGACGCCAAAGGCGCGCAGCTTGTCCGCGACAAAGGCGGCGGTTTCGTGGACGTCGAACTGTAGCTCGGGATGGGCGTGCAAATGATGCCGCCAGGCGGTGATCTCGTCGTGCATCTCGGCAAGGCGGTTACGAATGGGCATGAAGCCTCCTGATCAAAGCGCTGGGCCGAGGTGCATGGGCGAGCCATCAGCAAAGCGCGCAAAGCGGAATCGGTTCAGATCATGGACCGGATCTTGGCCCGTGGCCAGAGCGGCCAGGATTTTGCCAATACCGGGGCCAATGCCAAAGCCATGGCCAGACATCCCGGTCGCAACGATAAGACCGGGCAGCGCTGGGATATGGTCAATCACCGGCACCAAATCCGGCAGTGTATCAATCATGCCCGCCCAGGCGCTTGTGATGCGCACCGGGCCGTTTTGTGGAAAGAGCCTCTCAAACTGCCGCGCCAGTTTGCGCACATTGCCGCGATTGGGCTTGGGATCGAGCACGCGGAGCCGTTCGAAGGGGCTGACCTCATCCGCGCTCCACTGGCGCGCGGTGCTCCAGGCATCGGGAAAGCCGCGCGGAGCGATGGGTAAAAACCGCGTTCCAAAAGGATCCGCGCGCAGTTGCGTTAGGAACTTTGGAAGGTTGCGAAAGGCATCCGGGCCGATAAAGAGCTCGTGAAACCCGCCCGCTGCGAGGGTAAAGCCGCCGTCAACGCGGGGACGAAAAGCAACGCGCGCATCGGCAACGGCACCTGGGTAGCTTGCTGGTAAAGGCGTTGTGGCCGCAACCGTCGCCCGGACACTAAGTTGCGGCAAGGCCACCCCATGGGCGCGTAGAAACAGCGCGGACCACGCGCCGCCCGCCAAGATCACGCGGGGGGCGGCGATGCGCCCGGCTTCGGTGATGACCCCAGCGACCTTGCCCGCGGCGATATCCAAGCGCCGCACGGCACAATTCTCGACAATCTGCGCATTCTCCCGTGCGGCGATCTGCGCCAGGGCAGGCACCGCCACCCAAGGCTCGGAGCGCATGTCGCCTGCGGTATGGATCCCGCCCGCATAGCGCCGCGACAGGCCGGGGATCAAGCGCTGCACTTGCGCGGCGCTGAGCAGCTCGGAGCCTGTCTTCTGCGCATCCCCATAGGGCAGCCATGCCTCATAGCTGGCGAGCTTCGCCTGGGTATCGGCGAGATACACCACGCCGCCCTCACGCAGGCCGATATCGACATTGGTTTCCGCGGCCAGCGCCTTCCAGAGCTGGCGCGCCTCTACCATGATGGGCAGCTCGTCAGGATCTCGCCCTTGCTCTGCTGCAATGCGACCCTGTTCCAGCAAGACCACCCGGTGGCCCGCGCGCGCCGCAAAGAGCGCGGCGCAAACGCCAATGACGCCGCCGCCGATAATGACGATATCCGCCTCGGCTGGGGGAGGGCCGGGCCAATTGATCGGCATAGGTCCCGAAAATGGGAAGCCGTTGGGGGTGTTAGGCACAGCGGGCAATCAGGCGTTGCATAAAGGCATGGCCTGCCTCGAATTGGGCGATGGAAATGAACTCATCGGGCTGATGCGCCTGTGCG